>CACZQQ010000352.1 GCA_902783355.1 uncultured bacterium | reverse complement strand
TGGAATATTTTGCCCACCTGGATGAATTCGACAGAAATGTCACCCTCCGCGAATATGACAGTGAGGAGGCCGTGAAAGTGGATTGGGAGGCAAGGCGGTGGCTGAGGGAGGCCTGCCGATCCGAAGCGCGCAAGAGGCTGGACAAGGCGTATGAGGCCTGCATAGGTGCCGACTTCACCGTTTTTTCGTTCAGGGAGGATTTTGAATAGGAGGCGGCGAGGCTGTCATGCATAGTCTGAAGGCCACGACATTTCTGCTTCTGACGTTGGCTGCGTTGTGCGGTCTGCTTTGCGCCCCTCGTTGTCCGGTGTCGTCGCCGGACGCGTCGCCTGAACCGGAAAGTCCGCCGCCACCTGCGGTCACCGCACCGTCGCAGGCGGCCCCCTCGCCGCCGCAGGAGGTGCGGTTGCAGCGCACAGTTACGCGGCTGGAGAAGACGAAGGAGCCCGTGGCGTGGCGGAACTACTTTTTAAGATTGCATAATGCAATCAGGGAAAACCGTCCTCCCTCACTGGCAATCAACTTTCAGTTTGTTCAGCAAATTGATCAGCTGCCTGCTGAACTCGACTCGTGGCGAAAGAACAAAAGCCAGACGTTGGAGGCCCTGGAGGCGTATGTCGGCCAAGAGGACTTGAGCGCCTTCACGGAGGAGGAAGTGGAGACGATGCGGCTGTGCTGTGACCTGCAGCGGCAGATGCTGGAGGCCTTTGGCGACACGGATGTCCCTGTCGAGGCGCTTCTTGACCTCGCCGCGAAGGAGTGCCGCCTGAAGGGGCTTGTCCGTGACATGCTCAGCCGTCGGCGCGGTGAGGAGGCGACGCCGCTGGAGGCTGCCGCGGCGTCGGCGATTCCAATGATGGTCCAGCGCGGAGAGTCGCTTGAGGACGCCGACGGCAATCTGATCATCAGCGTCCACGGCGTCGCGCCAGGCACGGTTCCGCTGTAGCCGAAGTCATTTTTGCATATTTTATTGGAACAGAAAAGAAACCGCCCTGCGGAAGGGAATCCGCAGGGCGGTGGCGAATCCGCGCGGCGAGAGTCGCGCGTTCAGGCTGTCCGGCTAGTTGCCGCTGAGTGTCCAGAAGCCGTCGGACTTGGCGTCGGCCTTGTCGGTGTAGGCGTGGCCTTCGCGCAGCTGCCTGGATTCGACATGGGCGTCGCACATGAGCATGTTGACGCGGCCGCTGTGGACGTTGGCGATGTTGTAGGGGGCGGTCGGCGGGTTCCCGCTGGTGGTGAACATGGTCTTGTAGACCATGCCGGGGTTGGCGTAGCCCCAGTTGGTGTAGCACTCGATGAAGCTCATGCAGGAGGAGGGGTTCGTGACGCCGCTCTGCGTCTTCTGGCTGAAGCGGCGGCCCCAGTAGCCGTGGGGGCCGAAGCCGTCGGAGGTGTAGTAGCTGTCGGTCGCGAGGCTGGGGTTGTAGGTCTGCGGCATCCAGTTGAGGGACATGGCGCCCTTGCCGCTGGGGCAGGCGATCTTGGTGACGGCGCGGCCCTGCAGGCTGCGGGCCTTGCCGGCGTAGGCGAAGGAGCCGTCGGGGGTCATGAGGGCGTCCACGTGGTAGAACCACTGGTTGTCGCCGGTCTGGCTGCTGCCGCCGCCGGTCTCGTTGCGGTCCTCCATGCTGTAGGCGGGCAGGAGGTAGTCGTTGTTTTCGTTGCCGTAGAAGGCCTCGTAGAGGCCGAGGGACTTCATGTTGTTGACGCAGGAGATGGCGCGGGCCTTCTCGCGGGCCTTCGCCAGCGCGGGCAGCAGCATGGCGGCCAGAATCGCGATGATGGCGATGACGACCAGCAGTTCGATCAGGGTGAAGTGTCTTCTGTTCATGTGTGTCTCCAGTGGGTTGTTGGGGTGGCTTGCGTTGCTCTGAAAAAAAGATTGTCTTGGCTGGCTTTCAACAAATTATAGTCCTGATTGGCCATAAATCAAGCGGCGCGTATGTCGCAAATTGCTTTTTTTATGCTCTGGAATGACCAATGGCGAAATCCGCCTTGTTGCTAAAAATGCGTCCTGTCCTCTGGCAAAATGCGGAAGAGGGATTAATTTTTGCAGATGACGGAATTTGTCGCAATCAACCCTCATCTAACGAGATTCACAACCATGAAAAAGAGCCTGCTCACCGCCGCCGTCCTCTGCCTGACCGCCATTGCCCTCTCCGCCTTCGACACGACCGCCTTCCAGCTGAGCCTGTGGGCGCCCCGCGCACAGCTCGTCCCCCCCGAAATCGCCATCAGCGGCCTGAAGATCAACCTGCCCTACGGCAACAACAGCAAGGTCACCGGTCTGGACATCGGCCTGGTCTCCGTCAACCGCGAGCAGGACAGCAAGCTGGACGCGCAGGTCTCCGCGCTGCAGATCAACCTCTGGAACAGCACCAACGGCAAGTTCGGCGGCTTCCAGGTGGGCCTCGTCAATGCCGCGGACAGCGCCGCCGGCATCCAGATCGGCCTCTTCAACTCCACCGACAACATCTTCCGCGGCTTCACCGTCGGCCTCCTGAACACCTCGCTGGAGGCCCACGGGCTGGAAATCGGCCTCATCAACTACACCGAGTTCCTGACGGGCGTCCAGATCGGCCTCGTCAACATCGCCACGAAGTCCTCGCTGCCCTTCTTCCCCATCATCAACATGTGCTTCTAGCGAACGCTTGATCCACATCGACTTCAATTCGGGGACGCTGCTGCTGTGGGAGGAGGGCGGCGGCGGCCCGGAAACCGCGCTTCCGGCGGGCGTCGGCGCCCTCTGCACCTACGACGCCCGCGTCCGCCGATGGCGCGCCCATGCCAGCGCCTACGCCGAAATTATCACGGCGCTCTACCATGCAAATGTGCCCTACAATGACCGGGCGCGGCAATATCAGGAGCTCGACCTGCATCTAGGCGGCGCGCGCAGGCCGCGCGACTACCAGCAGGAGGCGCTGGCGGCGTGGCGGGCCAGCCAGAGGCGCGGCGTCGTCGTCCTGCCCACGGGGACGGGCAAGTCCTTTCTGGCGCAGCTGGCGATGGCGGCCTGCAACCGCTCCACGCTGGTGGTGGCGCCCACCATTGACCTGATTTCGCAGTGGGCGGTGCAGCTGCGGGCCGCCTTCGGCTGCCCCGTGGGGCTTCTGGGCGGCGGCGAACACGACATCCAGCCCATCACGGTGGCCACCTATGATTCGGCGCAGCAGCAGATGGAGCATCTGGGCGGCCGCTTCGCGCTGCTGGTGGTGGACGAGTGCCACCATCTGCCGGGCGCTGTCTATTCGCAGATTGCGCGCCTCTGCATCGCGCCGTTCCGTCTGGGGCTGACCGCGACCCCCGAACGGCAGGACGGCCTCGACAGCGCCTACGCCGAGCTTCTCGGCCCCATCTGCTACCGTCGCGAAATCACCGACCTTTCGCCGGAGGGCGTCCTGGCCCCCTACGAGACGATTCCCATCGACACGGAGCTGGATCCCGACGAGCAGGAACTCTACAACCGCAGCCGCGCCAGGTATCTGGATTTCCTCCACCGCAACCGCATTTCGCTGGCCAGCCCCAAGGGGTGGGGGACCTTTCTGCGGATGTGCTGCCAGCAGGCCGACGGCCGCGCCGCCATGGAGGCCTATCTGACGCAGCGCCGCATTTCGCGCGGCTCGCGCGCCAAGCTGCGGCGCGTCTGGGAGCTGATCGTGGCGCATCGGGGCGACCGCGTCATCGTCTTCACGGCGGACAACTCCTCCGCGTATCAGCTGGGGGTCGCCTTCGGCCTGCCGGTCATCACGCACCACACGAAGGCGGGCGAGCGCGCCGAGCTGCTGGAGCGCTTCCGCGAGGGCGCCTATCCCGTCATGGTGACCAGCAAGGTGCTCAACGAGGGGGTCGACGTGCCCGCCGCCAACGTGGGCATCGTCGTGTCGGGCAGCGGCTCCGTGCGGGAGCATGTGCAGCGGCTGGGGCGCATCCTGCGGCCCTCGCCAGGCAAGACCGCCGTCCTCTACGAACTGGTCTCGATGGGGACGGCGGAGGTCTACGTCTCGGAACGGCGGCGGCAGCACCCCGCCTACGACGGCACCCCGCCGCCGGAGGGCGACTGGAACGCGGACGAGATGCTCTGGGAGGAGGAGCCCTCATGCTGAACCGCCCGCTCGTCAGCGCCTATGTGCGCAAGGGCGTCGTCACGCCCGCCTTCGTCCCCGTCACCCATCCGGAGCTGCTCATGCTGGCGGAGCAGCTGCTCAGCCTCTATCGGACGGCTGCCGCAGAACATCAGGCCTTCTCCGATGTGGACGACATGGCGCAGGCCATCGTCAACGGCGCGCGGAATCGTCGTATGTCATTGGGGTTGAGGAAGTTACTAGAAGAACGCTGCACTTTCTCCAACCAGAGCGGGCTGGACTATCCGGCGCTGCGGCGTCCGGTCTTTGAGGCGGCTGCGGCGCTTCTCAAGGGCGGCGCGCCGCTGCCCTCCATCGAGGCCTACCAGCGGATGCTGTCGGAGAAGGTGGCCGGCAACCCGCTTGTCCAGGAGGGGCAACTCTATGGCGACCTGCCCGAGAACGACCGTCTTCTCGCCTTCGACGACATGAACGCGCGGCAGCTGCTGGAGCGCTACAACGTGGCGCTTGTGCAGGCGCTCCTGTTGGACGCGGGGCGTCTGGAGGCCACGATCACCTGCGCCGACGCGCCGCAGCTGAGACGCATCTTCAAATACATGCGCTTCTTCGACCTGCTGGCGACCGTCCGGACGGCGGAGCAGGGCAGGGAGCCCTCTTTCGGGGCGGCGCCCACCCTGGAGATGACCGTGGACGGGCCGGCGAGCGTCCTGGAGCACAGCCGCCAGTACGGCCTGAAGCTGGCGGCCTTCTTTCCGGCGCTCTGCACGGCGGACGCATGGGAGGTGCGCGCGGAGGTCACCTGGAAGGAGAAGCCCGCCCTGCTGAAACTCGACCAGGCCAGCCAGCTCGTCTGCCCCTACCACAACTATGCGGCCTACGTTCCCGACGAGGTGAAGCTCTTCCAGTCGCATTTCGAGGAGGAGGCGCCCGAATGGCGGATGGTGTCGGACGATCCCGTGCTGAAGGGGGAGGGCCGCGAAATCATCGTCCCCGACTTCACCTTCCGCAAGGGCACGGGGCCGTCAATCCATCTGGAACTCTTCAACCGCTGGCATGCCAACGGGCTGAAGGAGCGTCTGGAGTGGCTTCGGAGGCATCCGCGCGTACATATAATATTAGGGGTCGATCTGTCGCTGGCGAAGAAGCCCGCCGTCGCGGAGGTGCTTGAGGCCTCCGAATGGTTCGCGAAGTATGGCTTCACCTACCGCGACTATCCCAC
>CACZQQ010000351.1 GCA_902783355.1 uncultured bacterium | reverse complement strand
ATTTATGACCTGAAAGCGACAGGAAGTCCACGTCCTTGAGGGCGCCGGCGAGGTCGATGGGGACCTTGCCGACGGCCTGCACGGCGTCCGTGTGGAAGAGCGCGCCCTTGGCGTGCGCCAGCGCCGCCAGCTCCGCGATGGGATAGATATTGCCTATCTCGTTGTTGGCAAACATGATACTGACAAGCGCCGTATCATCCGTAATGAGCGCCTTGGCTTCGTCGAGGTCAAGCCGTCCCTTGCTGTCCACGCTCAGGTAGTCGACATGGATGCCTGCGAACTGCGTGAGGGAGCGGCATGTGTTGAGGATGGCGGGATGCTCCACGGCGGTGGTCAGGATGCGGCGGCGCCCCTGCGTGACGGCGGCGCTGCGCAGGACCGCGTTGTCCGATTCGCTGCCGCAGCTGGTGAAGATGATTTCGTCGGGACTTGCGCCCAGGAGGGCGGCGAGGGAGGCGCGGCCCTTGCGGATGGCGGCGGCCGCCGGCCCCGCGAAGGGGTAGACGCTGGAGGCGTTGGCGTACTCGTCGGTCAGGAAGGGGCGCATGGCCTCGAAGACCTCCGGCGCCACGCGCGTCGTCGCATTGTTGTCCAGATAGATGAGGTCCTTCTCAGCCATGGCACGCCTCCTACTTGACCTCCTGGACGGAGATGGCGGGGGAGACCTTCTCGCGCAGATTGGCCTCCACCCAATGCTCCAGCGTCTTGTGGGCGATGGTGCAGGTGGCGCACTTGCCCGTCAGGCGGATCTTGACCACGTCGCCCTCGACGTCCACCAGTTCGGCGTCGCCGCCGTCGGCCTGCAGGCCGGGCCGGATGACGGTGTCGAAGGTGCTTTCGATGAGGCGCATCTTCTGGAAGGGGGTCAGGGGCCCCGCGTTCTGCTTGACCGCGTCGCTGATGGCGGAGGGCACCGCGTCCGACGGCGCCGGCGCGTTCTTCAGAATGTCGTCCAGGATGGCCTGGATTTCGGGCTTGCACTGTCCGCAGCCGCCGCCGGCCTTCGTGTAGAAGGTGACCTGCTCGACGGTCTTCAGGTTGTTGGCCTTGACGACCTCGCGGATTTTGCGCTCCGAGACGTTGAAGCACTGGCAGACGATGCGCTCCTCGCCCTCCGGCTCGGCCGCCCCCGGCAGGTTGTATTCGGGGTGCTTCCTACGGATGTCCGCCAGCGCGGCCTGGAAGGCCTCCATGCCCATGACGGAGCAGTGCATCTTCGCCTCAGGCAGGCTCCCCAGATAGTCGGCGATGTCCTGGTTGGTGACCTTGGCGGCCTCCTCGACCGTCTTGCCCTTCAGGATTTCGGTGAGGGCGGAGGCGGAGGCGATGGCGGAGGCGCAGCCGAAGGTCTGGAAGCGCGCGTCCGCGACGCGGGCATGGTCCTCCGACAACTTGACCGTCAGCTTCATGGCGTCGCCGCAGATGATGTTGCCGACCTCGCCGACACCGTCTGCGTCCTCGATGACGCCCACGTTGCGCGGATTCTCGAAATGGTCCTTGACTTTATCCGTATACTCCCACATGGTCTCCCTCCCTTGGGAAAAGCATAAAAAGCAAAACGCACCCGCAGGCCGTTGACGGACGGGCGGATGCGTTTTCAGACGGAGGCGCAGGAACGACTCGCCCTGCGGACAGAAGCGTCAGTCCTCGGGCTTGGTCTTGGGCAGGCCCCAGGCGCAATCGCCGTCCTTGAAACGGCCCTGCTTCTTGAGTTTGTCGACGCGCTCGTAGCGCTTCAGCACGTTGCGCTTTTCGCTGACGGCACCTTTGGTCTTCAGGCTGGGATGAATGGACATGGCTCTCTCCTAATGGCTATGTGAAATGAAATCAAGTCTCTTTCGCGTAAGACTGCGTACTATAAATCCAAAACGGGATTCTGCAAGGTGGAATGCGGGATTGCCGCGCCGCGCCCCTACCGCTTCTCCTGCAGAAGCGTGCGCACGATCATGGCGCAGGCCTGGATCGGCGCGATCTTCAGGGTGTTCACGGTCTGCTTCGTCAGCGCGACGACATCCTCGCGGTGCGCCAGCTCCAAGATGCGGCGCACCATCTCCTCGGAGGGGACGACGTCCGCGGCGGCCGCGGCGGACGGGGCGGTCTTGTCGCCCGTCTTGTAGAGCAGGTAGTCCAGCGTCGTCCCGAGGATCTCCGCGATGCGGCGCGCCGTGCGGCGGGAGGTCACCGCCATCGCCAGCTCCAGCTTGGCGTAGAGGCTCTTGGAGATGCCAAGGTGCTCCGCCATCTCGCCCTGGCTCATGGCCAGCTGCTTGCGGAAATCGCGGAGATTCTCCGCCAGGACACCGTGGTCATATTCGGGGGTCTCGACTCTCGGCATTTCAGATCCTCCTGTGTTTCAACGGCGGAACGGTTACAAAAGCCCTTCTGTCTCCGGCAGGCCGAACATGATGTTCATGTTCTGGACGGCCTGTCCGGAGGCGCCCTTGGTCAGGTTGTCCAGCGCGCTGGAGACGACGAGGCGCCCCGTACGCGCGTCGTAGGCGCATCCGATTTCGCAGCGGTTGGTCAGCGTGATGTGCTTGGTGTCGGCCAGCTTGCCCGGCGGCAGGATGCGCACGAAGGGCTCGCCGCCGTAGGCCGCCAGAAGGGCCGCCCGCGCACTCTCGGCGTCCTGTCCGGGCATGGCCTGGAAGAGGATGGAGGAGTGGATGCCGCGGTTGACCGGCACCAGATGGGGCAGGAAGTTCATGGTCACCTTGGGCACGCCGGCGGCGACCGCCAGCTCCTGCTCGATCTCCGGCAGGTGGCGGTGCCCCGTCACGCCGTAGGGGCGCAGGCTCTCGTTGCATTCGGGGAAGATGTAGTCCAGGGAGACCTTGCGCCCGGCGCCCGTGACGCCGGACATGGACATGGCCACGATGCCCTCCGGCGAGGCGACGCCCGCGCGAAGCAGCGCCGTGCCCGGCAGCAGGATGCTCGTCACATAGCAGCCCGGATTGGCGATGAGGCGCGCCCCCGCGATCTGCCTGCGGTAGACCTCCGGCAGGCCGTAGACGGCCTCGGGGATGAGCTCCGGCGCGGGATGCGCCTTGCCGTAGTACTTCTCGTAGACGGCGGGGTCGCGCAGCCGGAAGTCGGCGCTGATGTCGATGACGCGGCAGCCGCGCTGGAGGAGCGGCCGCGCGTAGTCGCCGGCCAGCCCGTTCGGCAGCGCCAGGAAGACCACGTCGGAGACGGCGGCGATGGCCTCCACGTCGGGCTGCACGAACTTCAGCGTGCATTCGGCGTAGCGCGGTAAGAACTCGCCGACAGGCCTGCCGGCGTTCTCGCGGCTGGTCACCGCGTTGAGCTGCACGCGCGGATGGCGCAGCAGGATCCGGAGCAGCTCCTCGCCCGAATAGCCGGAGCCGCCGATGATGGAGACACGAATCTTGTCCATGGGAAGAAGAGAACCCCCGCGTCGCGGGGCCCCTTGTCAAAAACACAGAAAGACACCCGGGGGGAAGCCGGGTGCCTTTCCAACGGGGTTTCCGTTCGTGCAGGGGAGGATGCCTTGGCGCCCTCCCCCCAAGCGGGATTAGCGCTTGCTGAACTGGAAGCGCTTGCGGGCACCGGGCTGGCCGGGCTTCTTACGCTCCTTCTCGCGGGCGTCGCGGGTCAGCATCCCCGCCTTCTTCAGGACGGGGCGCAGGCTCTCGTCCTCCTTCTCGAGGGCGCGGGCAATGCCGTGGCGCAGGGCGCCGGCCTGGCCCATGAGGCCGCCGCCGCGGATGTTGGCGTAGATGTCAAACTCGGCGCCCTTGCCGGTCAGGGCCAGCGGCTGGTTGATGTAGCCGCGGATGGAGTCCACCGGGAAGTAGTCCTCGAAGGCGCGCTTGTTGACGACGATTTTGCCGACGCCGGAGACGAGGCGCACGCGGGCGCTGGCGCTCTTGCGGCGGCCGACGGTCATGATCACATCGCTGTTTTCAGCCATAGTCCTCTATGTCCTGTTGAGGGTTGGAAGTTACTTGAGATCGCGGGGCTGGGCGTTCTGGGCGGCGTACTTGTGCGCGGGCATCTCGCCGCCGTAGACCTTGAGCTTCCTGAACTGGGCGCGGCCCAGCTTGGTGTCGGGCATCATGCCCCACACGGCCCGCAGGATGATCTCCTCGGGGTGCTTCTCGCGCATGACGGCCGCGTTGGTCAGCTTCAGGCCGTCCACCCAGCCGGAGTAGTCCTGATAGATCTTGTTCTTGCTCTTGCGGCCCGTCATGAGGACCTTGGCCGCGTTGATGACAATCACGTAGTCGCCGCAGTCCAGGTGCGGGGTGAAGATGGGCTTGTCTTTGCCGCGGAGGATGTTGGCGATCTGGACGGCCAGGCGGCCCAGAGGCAGGCGGTGCTCCCGCACCTGGTGGCCGGCGTCGATCACCCACCACTTGCGCTCAATCTCATTGACTTTGGGAAGGAACGTCTTCATCTTTGATGTGAGGTCCGTATGTTGAGGGTTGGGCGGACATCGCTGCCCGCAGGACTGGAGTGCAAACCACGGAAAGTCCGTTAATTTAATCGCACTCCGCTGATTTTCAACGACGCAGGCGCCTCGGCGTCCCCCCGCGTAGTGGATCCCGGCGTTGGCGAGCGACTGCACTGCCGGCTACACGGGGCCGCGCTTCGGCTCCGGCGCACGCGCCGGCAATCGGGAACCGGCGCGTAAACTTATGAGAAAAATTGAGTTGTGTTTGACTTTAATCCGCTTGCACTTGCATTGTTCTTTTGGGCTGATTGTTTCGTGATTTTCGTCTTACGTGCGAATGCACGCGCGGCTCAAATCGCGAAAACCATCTCCAAAACTCCAACGCAATTGTCAACGGATTAAACTCAAACCCTACTAGTTGGGGATCCGGCCCAGGAGGCTCCAGGGGCGGCCCGTGTGGATGGCGTAGATGAGGTAACCCACCTCCGCCTCCCAGGCGTAGCTCTGCTGGCGCGCGGTGCGGGGGCGGCCCCCCTCCCGCGCCATGGCGAACTCCTCCGTGCCGTCGGGCTCCACCGTGGCGGTGGCGGTGCCCCGGGTGCCGGTGGCGATGAGCTTGAAGAGCTTCTCGTCGGAGGCCTCGTAGGTGAAGGAGGCGTCGTTGTTGCTGTCAAGCCATGTCAGCAGGTCGTCGTCGCGCAGGCGCTCGAAGACGCCCTCCTCGTCGGGCTTGCGGACCACAAGCGTCTGGAGGGTGCCCAGCGCGCCGGAGCCGACAAGCTCCTTCATCTTGGCCATGGCCCAGTGGAAGCGCCAGGAGCCCAGCCAGCAGATCTGGATGTGGCGGCGCTTGGCGGCCGCGCAGAGGCGCTTCAGGGAGTCCGGCGTCTCGCCGACCAGCCCGCACAGCGCGAAGGGGATCTTCTCCTTCAGGAGGGCCTTCAGGAGGATCTGGCGCTCCTCGCCCTCCACGTCCACGATGGCCGCCTTGACGCCGGGCACGTAGTCGGCGAAGGGTTCCAGGGCGCCGAGCATCTTGACGCCGTCGCGCTTGCGCACGGCGCGGCTGCAGGGCGATTCGCTGTCCTGAGTAAAGTAAAGGATGTCCTCTTTCATCGCATTGAAACCACGAGAGGCCAGGGAAGGGGTCACGGCGGCCGCACGGAAAAACGGCCCACGCTTCGCAAATCGTCGTAATTTAATACCATTTTTGAAATCTACCGGCAACTTGCCGACATTTTGTGTCAAAAGAGGCAAAGTCGCGCCATTCTGCATTATCTTATCGGCGTGTCAACAAGAAGGACAACCTTTTATGGAAAGCACACTTGACATGAAGGAAGGCGGCCAGGACGCGCGGGCCGTGCGCCGGATCACGCTCTGGGGCATGGCGCTGAACGTCGCCCTGATGGTCGCCAAGTTCGCCGTCGGCCTCCTCTTCAAGAGCCAGGCGTGCGTCGCGGACGCCCTGCACAGCTTCTCCGACTTCTTCACGGACATCGCCGTGCTGGTGGGGATCCGCTTCTGGTCGGCCCCCGCGGACAAGGGCCATCCCCACGGCCACCAGCGCATCGAGGTCCTGGTCACCATGTTCATCGGCCTCTTCCTGGGCGCCGGCGCCGTCAGCATGATCTACAAGGCGGTCCAGAGCCTGGCGGCGGGACACCATGCGGGCGTCCCCTCGCTCGCCCTGCTGGCCGTCGCCTCCCTCTCCGTCCTCTTCAAGGAGGCGCTCTACCAGTGGACGACGGCGGTGGCGCGGCGGCAGGCCTCCCCCGCCCTCCACGCCAACGCGTGGCACCACCGTTCGGACGCCATCTCCTCCATCCCCGTGGCCGTCGTTGCGGTCGCCGGCCGCATCTGGCCGCATGCCTACTTCCTGGACAGCGCGGCCGCCATCCTCGTGGCCGCGCTGCTGTTGCACACCGCGTGGAAGATCGCCTGGCCCTGCCTGCAGGAACTCTCGGACCAGGGGGTCAGCCAGCGGGAGCTGGACGAAATGCGGCGCATCGCCGCCGCCGTCCCCGGCGTCGTGGAGGTCCACAAGCTGCGGACGCGCCACTTCGGCAGCGGCGTCCTGCTGGACCTGCACATCCTCGTGGACAGGAACATGTCGGTGGAGAAGGGGCACCGCATCTGCGACGAGGCGGCGGACGCCATCCGCCGCCAGATGCCCTCCGTCGTGGACATCCTGACGCATCTTGAGCCCGACAGCCTGCTAGAACAGAAGAAGGAGTAAGCGCATCACCCATGAACTGCAGCACCTCCCGCCAACCGCATCGCCGCCTGGCTCCTCTGCTTTTGGCCGCCCTCATGCTGCTGTCCGGGTGCATGGCCTTTGAATATGAAAAACTCAAGCCGTTGCCGGGGCCGGGGCGGGACGGACGGCTCTACTGCTATACCGAGGACTATTTTGAGGACAAATCGCCTTTCTCCCTCGTGGGGAAGACGATAGTCAAAAGCTCCGACCGATATTATATGGGAATTTTCCTGCCGGGCACCTTTTTCATTGGCCTGCCGCTCTATGGGCTGGAGAAATACGTCATCTGCCCCGTCGTGGACACGCTCATGATTCCCTACGACCTGTGCCTGAAGGCGCGGAACGCCTACGTGTGCGCCCACGACGGCCTCTGGATAACCGTCGTCGACAACGCCGGCCGCCCTGTACCTAATATTGATATCCAAGTCCGTTTCGAGTTGGCTGACAATGGCTATGACCCGACGGGGCGACGCGTATGGCGCGTGGTCTATGACGGGAAACCGTTCACTTACTCTGCCCCGCGCGGCAGGCCGCACGTTGTCACCGATGAAAAGGGCGAGGCCTACATCCCCATTGACTTTAACAGTTGCACCTACCTCTTCCTTCATTTCAACGTGCATGGCGAAAAATACGTT
>CACZQQ010000350.1 GCA_902783355.1 uncultured bacterium | reverse complement strand
GCCCTCGAAGCCGCAGTCGCGGAAGTAGGCCAGATAGTCGCAGACGCGGCGCGCCGACGGCGCCGCTCCCTTGAAGTCTAGATGCAAGTAGTTCATTTGCAAGTAGATATGACTAAATGGCGCGGGCCGCTAATGGAGGGTGACGCGTTCCAGTATTGCGTCCAGCCACGCCTCGGGGCCGCCGTGGGTGCCGAGGCGGTCGAAGGGGGCGTGGTGGATGTCGGTGCCGGCGGAGGCGAGGAGGCCGTGCTTCCTGCAGTAGGCGCCGTAGTACTCGTTGGCCTCCGGAGGCATGTTGCTCTGGGCGCATTCGAAGCCGTCGAGCTGCAGCATCTCCCGCAGTTCGTCCAGCAGCTTCTCGTCCGCCAGCTTGAAGTAGTCGTACGGGTGGGCGAAGATGACGATGCCGCCGGCGCGCTTGACATGGGGGATGACGAAGTCGTATTCAGGGTAGTCGGGGCAGTCGACGAAGGAGGCGTAGAGCTTCCTGTAGGCGGCCTCGTCGGCGCACCAGCCGCGACGGATGCATTCGTCCCGGATGGTCGCATAGCGCACATGCGTGTTGCCCTGGACGGCGATGATGCGCGGGGCGCGGTAGCTCTGCAGGAGCTTGAGGCGCGCGTCGTCGTCGAAGTCGAAGCCGAGCCGCGTGAGGTTGACGGAGTAGCTGTGGCCGTAGGCGCGCTGCCATTCGTGGTAGGTCTTCCACAGCGGCGCGAGGGCGGGCGTCTCCTCGACAGGCAGGTTGAGGCAGACGAGGTCATAGGTGCCCAGCGGGCAGTGGACGGTCAGCTCGCCGCCCGCGATGAAGCGCACGTCGGGATACTTCTTCGCGCAGGCGCGCACGTCGCCGTAGCCGTCCATGTGATGGTGGTCGGTGATGGCGATGGCGCGCAGGCGGCGCGCCTGCGCCTCCCTGAAGTAGTCCTCCACCTTGGCGAGCGCGTCGTAGCTCCATTCGGTGTGCAGATGCAGGTCGTAGCCGGCTTTCTTTTCCATAGGGAATTCCTCTGTTTGTTCTATCTATTTGGTAATCAACGAGTTAGATGAGAGATTCGTTTCTGAGCGCCTCGGCGGTGAAGGAGACGGGGCAGGCCAGCAGCTGCTGCGGCGTGCCTTCGAAGACGACGCGGCCGCCGTCGGAGCCGCTGCCCGGCCCCAGGTCGATGAGCCAGTCGGCGGCGGCGACGACCTCCAGGTTGTGCTCGACGACCACGACCGTGTTGCCGGCGTCGACAAGTTGCTGCAGCAGTTTCAGCAGCTTGTCCGTGTCGGCGGCATGGAGGCCCGCCGTCGGCTCGTCCAAGATGTAGACATGGCCGGACTTGTGGAGTTCCTCGGCGAGCTTGACGCGCTGGTTTTCGCCGCCGGAGAGGGTGTCGGTGGACTGGCCCAACGTCAGGTAGCCGAGGCCGACGTCGGCCATGGCGCGGAGGCGTCTGACGATGCGCGGCTGGTCCGCGAAGAACTCCAGCGCCTCGCGGACGGTCATGTTGAGGACCTGCTGGATGTTCTTGCCGTTGTAGAGGAGGGCGAGGGCCTCGGCGCTGTAGCGGCCGCCATGGCAGGCCTCGCAGGGGATGGCGACGGGATCCGCGAAGGCGACGTCCGGCGTGACCTCGCCCTTGCCGTGGCAGACGGGGCAGCCGCCCTCCGAATTGAAGCTGAACATGGCGGCGGAGACGCTGTTGGCCTTCGCGAAGAGCTGGCGGATGATGTCCATGCAGCCCGTGTAGGTGGCGGGCGTGGAGCGCACCGAGCCGCCGGGCGGCTTGCGGTCGATGAAGACGGCCTTCTCGCAGCGCGGCGCGAACTCCTCGCAGACGAGCGTGCTCTTGCCGGAGCCCGCCACGCCTGTCACCACCGTCAGCACATCCTTCGGAATCCGCACGGTGATGTCCTGGAGGTTGTGGCGGCGGGCGTGGGCGACGACGAAGGCGTCGCGCCATGGGCGCGGCGAGGGATTGGCTTCTACGCGTCTGCGCAGGCACTGCGCGGTGACGGTGCCGCTCTCCAGCAGGCCCGCCACGCTTCCCTGGTAGGTGATTTCGCCGCCGCCGCGGCCCGCCTCCGGCCCGAGGTCCACCACCTGGTCGGCGATGCGGATGACGGCGGGATTGTGCTCCACGACAAGGACCGTGTTGTGGCGGTCGCGCAGTTCGAGGAGGAGGCGGTTGAGCTGCGCCACGTCGTGGGGATGGAGGCCCGCGCTTGGCTCGTCGAGGATGAAGGTGGTGTTGTTGAGGCTGCTGCGCAGCGAGCGCACGATCTTGAGCCGCTTGGCCTCGCCGCCGGAGAGGCTGTCGGTCCGTCGCGACAGCGGCAGGTAGCCCAGCCCGATGTCGACCACCTTCTGGAGGGCGTCGGCCGCCTGCCGCGCGATGGCGCCGCCGACGGGGTGGTCGATGGCGCGCAGCAGCGGCACGAGGTCGCGGATCTGCATGGAGAGGTAGTCGGCGATGTTGAGGCCGCCGATCCGGCAGGAGAGCGCCTTCTGGCTCAGGCCCGTCCCCTGGCATTCCGCGCAGGGCGCGTTGACCAGGAAGCGGTTGACCTCCTCCATGCTGACGGAGGGGAATTTGGTCAGGTCGCGGTTGATGTAGAGGCGCTCGAAGCGCGGCACAAGCCCCTCGTAGTCGCTGTAGACCGTGCCCGTCTTCAGATAGAAGGGGACGCGCACCTTCTCCGGCGGCCCGTAGAGCAGATTGCGGTACTCCTCCGGCGTGTAGTCCTTGACCGGCTTGTCGTTGTCGAAGAGCCCCGACTGCGTGTAGTACATGTACTGCCAGTTGCTCTTGGAGAAGTACTTGAAGAGGACCGCGCCGTCGTTGAGGGACTTCTCCGGGTCGATCATGCGGTCGCCGTCCACGGAGAGCTTTTCGCCCAGGCCGTGGCAGGCGGGGCAGAGGCCGAAGGTGCTCTGGTAGGAGAAGTCGACGGCGGCGCCGACATGCGGCTCGCCGATGCGCGAGAAGAGGAGGCGGATGAGGGGCGCGATGTCCGTCACCGTCCCGATGGTGGAACGCGGATTGCTGCCCATGGGCTGCTGGTCGATGACGACGGCTGCCGTCAGGTTGCGCATCTCTTCGGCGGCGGGGCGCTCGAAGCGCGGCATCCGATAGCGCAGATAGGCGGGAAAGGCGGCGTACATCTGCCGCTGGCACTCCACGCCGATCGTGTCGAAGACAAGCGAGCTCTTGCCCGAGCCGGAGACGCCCGTGAAGACTATCAGCCTGTTCTTCGGCAAGACAAGGTCAATGCCCTTCAAGTTGTTGACGGACACGCCCTTCAGGATGATTTCGTCTGGTTCCATTGCTTCTGTCCCCAATTGGCTTGATGCATAATTTAATACGGCGCCCCTGTCCCGCCTTCCGGCAACAGACCTGATGGGACCTATGGGACTTGTGGGACTTGTGGGACAAAAGCCCTGTCCCATAGGTCCCATGTGTCCCATGTGTCCCACGCATCCGCCTTCAGCAATAGACCTGCGGAGCCTTTTTGTTTACCTTGTTGTTAAATTTTATAACTATCTGAAAATAAATAAGTTAAAATAAAATTAGGCTCACATGCGCGTAATTACGCGCCCTTCATGTGATTTTGGCGATTTGCAGAGCGTATCTTCAAGGGTTTCAGAAGGCTTGCTACATTTGGCCTTGCCGCAAGAAAGGGCTTGCGGCCCAGGTGGCTGGAACCGTAGAAGCAACCCATCACAAAGAGGAGAAACGTCATGTCCGACAAGAAAGTCTTCCATCGACGCACCCGCCGTCCCATTTCCGGCACTCCGTACTTCTTCGACGGCACCTTCACCCCTGAAATCCGCACGCTGATGCGCGACAGGCGCAACGCCCTGGGCACCTCGCTTCAGCAGCTGGCGGAAATGATAGGGGTCAACATCTCCACCTTGCGCAAATGGGAGCAGGGCGTGGTCAATGCCTGCCAGACCGTCCACATCAACCGCGTCGCCGAATTCCTCAACGGCGAATACGACCGCCGGCTCAAGGTCGCCGACATCGAGGCGCGGGGCTTCATGCATCTGTGGACCTCCCTGCCGGAATATGTCAGCGGCCGTCTGGAGCGCGCCCTGACCATCTACCGCATCTGCAGCGGCCATCCAGACCTCCAGGAGAATCTCATGGAGGGCTTTGACACCGCCATGGGCGGGACGCTCCACCAGCTCATGATACGCTCCTGGCCTGCCGGCGCGCAGAAGCCCGCCGCGGAGGTTGGCCTGGAGGCCATTCGGGAGGAGGGCAAGTACTAGGGGCGCGGCCCCTGCAATCTCTTCCGGCCCTATCTCTTTACCTGCCGCCCCAGGCCAAGGAGGAATTCGGCGGCGATGGCGACGAGGGCGGCGGCCAGCAGGAGGCCCGTGAGGTCGGTGCCCGCCTGAAGGGCCTGGATCTGCTCGGCGGGGTCGCGGCCGCCTTCCAGCCAGACGAGCGGCTGGCGGAGGCGCCGCTCGACCTCCTTGTCCTCCAGACAGCGCGGCGCGCTTTCGCGCGGTGCGGCGTTCGCCACGGCGGCGCGCACAGTCGATTCGCGGAAGCGCGTCAGGCCGGGCAGCCGCATGCCGTTCCATCGCCCGTTGGTCAATGGGACGGCATGTCCATCCGGCAGAAGGAATTGCGCCTTTTCGCCATGGATGGACAGGGGCTGGCCGCATTCCGCCTGCAGGACGCGGCCTTCGTCTCCGAGGGCGTAGCTGGCCAGCGTCAACATCATGAGAGGGAACGACTTGAGTTCAGGCCAGTTGCCGCCGGCGCGGCCAGGCGCCATGCCCATGGCAAGCAGCGTGCCACGGCCAATGCGCCGCGACGCGACGAGAGGGCCGCCGCCGTTCGCCGCCAGAATTTCGGCGTTATCACTGGCTGGCGTGCGGAGGCCGCGCCAGCGGATGAGGTCCAGTTCCAGGCGGCCGCGCCATGGCTTGAGGGGCCCCAGCAGCTCCATGCCGGATTCGCCGTCCCGCGCGGCGGCTTCCGCCTTGTAGGGCGCCATGCCGTCCAGGGCGGCGGCCAGCGCCGTGCAGAAGGGATTCTCCGACGGCGCGGCGTCCTGCGGCGGGAAGAGCATGAGGGCGCCGCCGTCGCGGAGCCATGCGGCCACCGTCGGGGCCATCGCGGCGGACGCGGCGGCCGTGGGCTGGAGGATTGCGAGGCGGCACTCCGCCAGCGCGGCGCCGTCGAAGTCGCTCCAGGCGGCCTGCGTCACGCGGAAGCCGCCGCCGCCCGCCTGCGGCGGAAGCAGGCGCAAGGCCGAGGCCAGGTAGCTGAGCGTATCCGTCCCTC
>CACZQQ010000349.1 GCA_902783355.1 uncultured bacterium | reverse complement strand
TCGCCATGGAGGCCGCCATCGCGCAATCCTGCAACACCTACTTCTGCACATTGGCGGAAGGCATGACGGAAGCGCAGTTCGACGACTTCGCCACGCTCTTCGGCTTCGGCCAGACCACCGGCGGCAACGCGGGCCTCAAAGAAAATGCGGGAATCCCCTTCTCGCCCGCATGGGTCAAGGCGAACCGAAAGGAGATGCGCGTCTGGCTGCCGGGAGACGCCGCGCACGCCAGCATCGGCCAGGGCGGCTGGGCCGTCACGCCCCTGCAGGTCGCCCTCGCCAGCGCCTTCGCCATCACGGGCAAGCTCTTCACCCCAAAATACTTTGTCGACGACGACACGCCTGTGCGCAACGAACGAGCGTGGTCGCCTGAAGCGCACCGTCTGATGATGGCCGGCCTGCGCGGCTGCGTCACAACTGGCACGGGGCGCGCCTTGGCGCTGCCCGATGTGGAGGTCATCGGCAAGACAGGCACGGCGGAGACCGGCGGCGGCAAGCGCCCCCATGCCTGGATCATGGCGGCCGCCCCCTGCGAGAATCCGCGCTATCTGGTCGTTGTCATCGTGGAGCATGGCGGCGCAGGCGGTGCGGCCGTGGCCCCCATCGCCCGCGAAATCCTCCGCGAACTCCTCAAACACGGCGTACAATAACATAACTCCCATGTCCCCCCTCCCCTCCTCCAACACGGTTCTGGCCCGCAAGCGCTTCATCTTCATCCTGGCCGTCGGCCTCTCCTGCTTCACAAGCATGAGCAAGGTGCTCATTCCAGGCACCATCTTCGACCAGCTGCAGCACGACCTGGGCCTGGATGCGCACACGCTCTCGCAGATGAGCTCATGCTACATGTACACATACGCGCTGGCGCAGCTGGTGGCGGGCGTCCTGGCCAGTTCGCTGGGCGGCATCCGCATCCTGATGATCGGCGGCTTCGCCTTCATCGCAGGCATGCTCACCTTCCCGCTGCTCTCGACGCCGTGGGCGATGCTGCTGACGCGCACCGTGACTGGCTTCGGCGCAGGAATCACCTTCATCGTCATCGCCAACCTGACCATGGAACTCTACCGCGACCGCTTCACAAGCGTGCTGGGCTTCGCGCTGGTCATCGGCTACCTGGGCCCCGTCATCGGCCTCTCCCCCATGGTCGCGCTGGTGCAGGCGGTCGGATGGCGAATCGCCATGCTCGTCCCCGCCGTCCTCTCCGCCCTCCTCTATCTCGGCGCCATGACGCGCGTGCCGGGCACCCTCTCGCCGCTGGCGGCGCGCCCCGCCCTCCTCAAGCCGCTGCGCGAAACCATGTGCCACTGGAACATGGCCGCCCTCTGCCTGGCCAGCGCCATCCTCTTCGGCATCTACTATGCCCTGCAGACCGTCATGGGACGCAAGTGCCTGGAGGACATCTTCGGCCTACAGCCGCGCTGGTCCGCCCTCTTCCTGACAGGGCTTGCCATCATTGTCGCCGTCATGAACTTCTTCGCGGGTCCCATCCAGCGCGCCTTCAAGAACGGCCTCAAGACCGTCATGCCGATAGCCTCCGCGCTGGGCCTGCTCGGCGCCGCCCTCGGCTGGCTCGCCCTGCGGAACGCCTCCCATCCGACATGGCTTATGCTCGCCGCATTCCTATGTATTTGCATACCAGCAGGTTGCTTCCCACTCTACTGCACCATCGCCAAAGACGACACGCCGCCACAGCACGCCGCCCTCGCGGTCGCCCTCGTCAACTGCTGGGCCTTCGTGCTCATCGCCATGACAGGCAACCTGGCGGGGCGGCTCATGGCCAGCCACGAACTCCACGCCATCAAGGTCGCCGAAACCCTCATCTATCCAGCCGCCGCCTACAGCAGTGTATTCACCTTGTTCCTCGCGACTGCCGCATTCGGCTTCCTCTGCGCCGTGTTTCTCTGCGTACAGCCGCGGATTTGTGCACAGCCGCGGGCTGTGCACTCAGGACGGTGAGCACAACGCAGCTTTTTCCGCATAGCCAGTCCCTTCCGCTCGGCGTCCTGAGTGGCCAGCCCGTGGCTGGCCACATTACTTGCGCAGGGCGCAGAGCGCGGGAATAAAGTAGAGCGAGACCAGCGATGAGACCAGCAGGCCGCCGACAGAGCCGATGCCGATGGAGGTTCGCAGTTCGGAGCCCATGCCGCCCCCCAGCGCCATGGGCAGCATGCCGAAGAGCGCGGCGGCGCAGCTCATGAGGATGGGGCGGAACTTGGCGGCGGCGGCCTCCAGGATGGCCTCGCGGTTGGGCGTGCCCGTGGCGCGCCGCGCCTTCAGGTCGTCAATCAGCAGGATGGCGGCATTGACGACGACGCCCACCAGCATGATGCCCGCCAGCAGCCCGAAGATGGAGAAGGTCGTCCCCGTGAGGCGGATGGCCAGGAACATCCCCAAGTAGGCGAAGGGCACCGTGAACATGATGACGAAGGGCATGCCCCACGATTCCATGATGGCGCACAGGAGCAGGTAGGCGAGGATGATGGCGACGGTGGTGACCAGGCCGAACTCGTCGAAGGTCTCGTCCATGAACTCGGCGACGCCGCCCACAGTGACCTCGTATCCGGGCGGCAGCTCGCGCGCCATGACCGCCTGCGCGTCCCGCAGGGTGGTGGCCAGTCCGTAGCCGGGCGCGTTGTCAGCGTAGATGGAGATGGAGCGGCGGCGCTCCGTGCGCACAATCTGGACAGGCTTGAGCACCTCGCGGAAATCCGCCACAGCGTCCAGCATGAAGGGGCGCCCTTCGGGGCCGGGCAGGTTCAGCTCCGGCAACTGGCGCACGCCCTCCTCCTGCCTCATGCGGACGCGGATGTCGTAGGAGCGCCCGTCCCCCGTGAAGGTGGCCGGCTTGAGCCCCGTCAGCGCGCCGCGCAGCATGACGCCCAGCGCCTGCGGCGTCGTACCGATGTCGTTGAGGACCGCGCGCTTCGGCGTGACGCGCATTTCGGGACGCCCCGCGCGCACGGAATGCTCCACATTGACGCAGGAGGGCAGCTCGCGGACCTGGCGGGCGCAGGCGAGCCCCGTGCTGTTCAGGGTTGCCAGGTCGTCGCCGAGGATGTTCAGCTTGGCGGACTGGCCGCTGCCGCCGATGATGTTCGGCGCCATGACCGCCCAGCTCACGTCCGCCTCGTCGCGGCAGATCTTTCGCACCTCTTCAGCCAACTGCGCCAGCGTGCGGCGCCGTTCGTCCATCGGCTTGAGCACAAGCGTGATCTCCGCCAGATAGGCGCCCTGGCCGACCTGCCCCACGATGCCCTGCGTCTTGCCAATGGAGACCACAAGATGCCGCACCACGGGAGTGCCGTCGCTGTCCGCCAGCGCGGCCACCTTGTCGGCGATGGCCTTGGTGCGCGCGGCGTTCTTCCCGAGGGAGTAGTCGGCGGGATATTCGAGGCGCAGCGTCAGTTCGCCCTTGTCCATCTGCGGAATGAAGTCCATCTGCAGGCCGGGCAGCGTGAAGCGGAAGGCGACGGCGGTGGCGGCGGTGACGGCCAGCGTCGCCAGCCATGGATGCGCGACGACGGGGCGGAGGCTGATCCGGTAGGCGGCGGCCATGCCGCGGTAGCAGAGGTCCCACGGCTTCAGAAGGACTGCCAGCGCGCGGTTGAGGCGCTCGCCTGCGTGGCCGAGAAGGCTCGTCAGCATGGGCGTCAGCGTGAAGGAGACCAGCAGGGAGGCGAATGTGGCGGCGGTGACGACGATGGCGAAGGGGACGAAGAAGCGCCCCACCATCGTCTTCATGGCCGCCATGGGCAGGAAGACCACCACGTTGGTCAGCGCGCTGGCGAAGACCGCCACGGCGATTTCGCCTGTCGCACGCCCGATGAGGCTGCGCTCCTCCGCGGACGCCCCGTTGCGCCCCTTCAGGCGGGCGGCGATGTTCTCCAGGACCACGATGGAATTGGCGACCAGGATGCCTGTTGAAATGCCTATCGCGCTCATGGTCACCATGTTAAATGTATAGCCGAAGAGGCTGAAGCTGATGAGGGCGATGACCATGGTGACGGGAATCGAGACGAAGGCGGTCAGCGCGGTGCGCCAGTCCGCCAGGAAGAGCAGCAGGATGAAGCCCGTCAGCAGGATGCCCTGCCAGATGGAATCGAAGCCGCCGCGCACGGTGGCGTTCACATAGTCGCCTTCGTCGCGCACCCAATGCAGCTCCATGCCGGCGGGAAGCCCCTCGCAGGCCGACTGCCACGCCTGGCGGACGCGCGCGACCACCGCCGCCGCGTTCGCCTCCCCCTTCTTCGTCACCTTCATGACGATGGCGGGGCGTCCGTCCAGAAAGCCGATGGTTTCAGGGCGCTTTGTGCCGAAGGAGAAGGTCGCCACGTCGCGCAGATAGACGCGTTCGCCGCGCGCCTCGCCGAGTTCGATGTCGCCCAGTTCCTCCAGGCGCCTGGCCTCCGCGTCGAACATCACCGTGAAGGTGCGGCCGCCTTCGTCGACTTCGCCGGAAGGCACCTTGAGGTTGGCCGTGGCGATGCGCTGGATGATGGAGGGCACGGTCAGCCCCTTGGAGGCGATCTTGCCGCGGTCGAGTTCGACCAGCACCTCGCGCTTCTCGCCGCCGATGAGTTCCACCGAGGCCACGCCCGACTGCGCGGAGAAACGGTCGGCAAGTCGCTCGTCCGCATAGTCATAGAGCTCTTCAAGAGTCCCCGTCCCCGTGAGCGCCATCGTCACGACGGAGAGCGCGTTCATGTCGTATTTCATGACCTTGGGGGCCTCCGCGCCGGACGGCAGGTCGTTGCGGATGAGGTCGATCTTCTCGCGCACATCGGTGGCGACGGCGTCCGCGTCGTGCCCCAGATGGAACTCAAGAAGGACCTGGCAGTAGTTGTTGGCGCAGGTGGCGGTGATGTGCTTGAGGCCGTCCACCTGGCTGACGGCCTCCTCGACCTTGCGCGCCACCGCCGTCTCCATCTCCTCCGGCGAGGCGCCCGGATAGACTACCACGACGGTAATGAATGGCAGATCCACCTGCGGCATGAGGTCCACGCCCACATTTCGGAAGGCGAGATAGCCGAAGAGGCCCAACGCCAAAAGCACCACCGTCATGCCGACGGGGCGCTTCAATGAAATGTCGGAAAGGAACATGGCGCTACTCCTCCGTCGTCGTGCGCACCCGGTCGCCGTCGTTGAGCAGCAGCATCCCCTCGGCGACCACCTGCGCCCCTTCAGGCACCTCGCCGGGCTGCAGCGAGCGATAGCCGCCCGAGGAGAAGCCGGACGCGAGGCGGACGGCATGGACGGTGCCGTCCACGACTACGAAGAGGGTCTCCTGCCCGTCGCGCAGATTGACGGCCATGGACGGCACGGCGGGCGCGTTGAAGTGCCGCAGGCGGAGGCGTCCGTCCACGAGCATGCCCGGGGCCAGCTTCGCCGACGGCGCGGCCGGAATGCGGATTTCGAAGGTGCGCGTGGCGGGATTCACGCTGGGGGACTTGTAGGAGACGGGCGTCCCGTCCACGCATGTCTCGCCCACCGTCACGCGACCGTAGTAGCTGGCGTCCAACGAGAAGCAGACTTCGTAGTTGGTGTTCTCGTCCATGAGGAAGACAGGGGTTCCGGGGCCGACATAGTCGCCCTGATGCTTGAGCTGACGCGTCAGGACGCCTGCGAAGGGAGCCTTGACGGTGGAATCGGCGAGGTTCTTCTGCGCGATTTCAAGGCCGGTCTGTGCCTTGGTGACCTGCGCCTGCGCGGCGTGGAGGGCGGCTTCGGCGCTCTTGGAGTTGACCTGCGCGCGCTCCGCCGCGTCGGCGGTCACGGCACCCTCCTTCGCCAGACGCGCCATGCGGTCGCTGTCCACCCGCGCCTTGTCCGCCACGGCATGCGCCTGCCCGAATTTGGCCTGCGCGAGCCGCAGGTCGTCCTCCGCCGCGCGGACGGCGTTGCCCAAGTTCACGCGGTCGGTCTGGAAGAGGGGCGTGCCCGCCGCGACGGCGGCGCCCTCCTCCGCCAGAATCTCGTCGATGGTGCCTGGAAGCCGCGCGGAGATGGCGGCGTTCTCGTGGGGGCGCACCGTCCCCTGCACGCGGACCTCCTCCGTGAAGGAGACATCCGGCGAGACGGCGCACACGCGCACCAGCGGCACTTCCGCCTGCACGGCGGGATGCGCCCTTCCGCCGCCGTCGCGCGAACACCCCGCCAAAAGAAGAGCGCAAAGCCACACAGACAGCATCTTATTCATAACTTATTCCATTCCAAGAAGTTATTGCCTATCCACATCTTCGGCGGCCGCCTCGCCGTGGGCGAAGCCGACGCCGACGGCCTGACGCAGCGCCAGCGTGGCCAGCGCGGAAGCGTAGCGCGCGCGCTCCAGCGCGACCTGCGCGGCGTCCCTGACGGCGAGCTTGTCAAGGACGACCGCCATGGTCTCCTGCCCTTCGGCACGGCGCCTTTCGGCGTCCGCGTAGTCCATCTCGGCCGCCTGCGCCGCCAGCTGCGCCGCCTCGAAGCGCTCTCCGGCCACGCGGGCGCCCTGCCACGCCTCGATGACGGCGGTCACGACGGCCAGCATGCGGTCCTCCTGCAACTGCGCCTCCGCCTCGCGCTGCGCCGTGGCGGCGCGGTAGGCGTTGACACTGCGGAAGCCCTCGAAGGCGGCCCATGTCGCCGCCAGAGACGTGTTCCAGTAGCGCAGCGCCAAATCGTCGACGGAGAGCCGCCGCACGCCGCCGCCGACAAACAGATTGGGCAGAAAGGCGGCCAACGCCTCCAGCACCTGCGTGCGGCGCAGGACGACGGCCTGGTCGCCCGCGTAGAGCTCCTTTCTGTTTATAAGTCCTTGCCACACAAGTACTTGCAGAGACAGCGCCTCCACTTCGGCGGCGGAGTGTTCCACAGGCTGCCCCTCGTCGTCCAGCAGACGCCACGGCCATTCCGCCGCCTCGGCCAACGAGGCGCCGTCCACCTGGAAGTCGCTCTGCGGCCAAAGACGCATCACCTCGCAGAGGCGCGCCTTGGAGAGCGTGACGGCATCCCGTGCCTCCTGCAACTGCAGCTTGTCCGCCGCCAGCTTGGCGTGCGCGCGCGCGACATCCGCCGGAAGGGCGAATCCCTCGCGCCGAAGCCGTTCCACGCGCGCAACGAGTTCTTCGTCCGCGCCGACGCGCGCCTGCGTAATCGACGCGACGCGCTCCGCGACGACGGCCTGGTCGTAGAGGAGCGCCACCTGCATGTCCAGCAGTTCGGCGGCCCGCTCGGCGGCAATCTCCTTGAGGCGGCGCGCATACTGCGCCTCCACGAACATCAGCCACGCCGCCGGCGTGAAGACCGGCTGCACAAGCGTGACGCCGAAGGCGTCGGCCTTCAGGCCGTCCAGCTCCACCATGTAGGGCGGCACGCCGAGGGGGCCGTGTTTCGTATGGAGGTCGGTCCGTGCGTAAGTCGCCTCGATCTGCGGCAGGAAGGCGGAGAAGGCGGTGTCGCGCGTGATGCGCGCCAGCGTCGCCTCCAGATTCTGCTGCGTCAGCTTCAGGCCGCGGCTGCGCGTCAGTTCAAGGACATCCTCAAAGCCAAGGCGGCCGCCGTGCGCCTCGACGATCTGCGCGCTCTCCTCCAGAAGACGCTCCTGCAGCTCGCGCGAGGCGTCCCGCCGCTCCTTGTAGCCGGGACTTGCGCAGCCCGCCAACAGCAGCATGGCGGCGCACGCCCCTATATATATATAGGAATATGTACGAAAGGACATGAGGGATCCCCCTTCCGGCCGACATGGCCGTTTCAAGGGCACACGCGGTCCGGCAGGACGGCCGAAGCCGTCCCGCCATGGCGCGGCGTCAATGTGTAGACACCGCCCGCGCCTCAAAGTTCCAACGTGCCGTCAGCGACGGCGAACGCCTCAGTTCCCGTACACGCGCGTCTTGTAGACGGAATAGATGCCGAAGAAGCTCTCGACCTCCCAGTCCACATGGTGGATGCGGGTGATCTTGCCGACATGGCAGGCGGCCTCGACGCTGGAGTCGCCGGTGGCGATCAGGCCGAAGATGGAGCGGGACTGCGCGACCCCCATCTTCATGGTGTCGCCTGTCTCGGGGCCGACCGCGACGGGCAGGTGCAGGTTGGTGTAGGCGATGCCGACGGGATAGGTGGTGGCGCAGGAGGCGCAAAGCAGGCCGAGGCACGCCGCGAGGGCCAGAAGTGTCTTCTTCATCGTGTGTTCTCCTTTCGTTGTGTTTCTTCTTACGCCTGGGCGAGGGATTCGCGGCGGCGGTAGTTCCATTCGGCGTTCTTGAGCAGACGCGTGACAAGCTCGTCGTAGGGAATGCCCGAACTGGCCATCATCTGCGGATAGAGCGAAATGTTCGTGAAACCTGGAATCGTATTTATCTCATTGAGGACAAATCCATTGGGTGTCAAGAAGAAATCGACCCGGCTGAAACCGGAGCAGCCAAGGCACTGGAAGACCTTGAGCGCCATCGACTGCACCTGCGCGACCTCCTCGTCCGTCAACTGGGCCCGCACATGCAGCGTCGCGCCGTCCGCATTCAAGTACTTGGCGCTGTAGCTGTAGAACTCCTCGTGGGGGACGATTTCCCCCGGATGGGCGGCAAAGAGGGCGCCGCCCGCGTCCTCCAGGACCGCGCATTCGATCTCGCGGCCGACGACGCACTCCTCGATGAGCACCTTGTCGTCGCAGGCGAAGGCGGCCTTGACCGCCGCATGGAGCTCGCCGAGGCTCTTCACCTTCGAAATGCCCACGGAGGAACCCGTGCGCGCCGGCTTGACGAAGAGCGGAAGCCCAAGCTTCTCCACGATGGCGCCGCTCCTGAAATGCTCGCCGCGCCGGAGGACGACGTCGCGGGCCGTGGGCAGGCCGTTGGCGTTGGCGATGAGCTTGGTCAGCGCCTTGTCCATGCAGTTGGCCGACGAGGTGAAGTCGCAGCCGACGTAGGGGACCGAGAGCATGGCGAAGAGGCCCTGGATGCTGCCGTCTTCGCCGAAGGCGCCATGGAGGACGGGGAAGGCGAGGTCGAAGGGCTCCTGCTTGCCGGCCTCGTCGATGAGGACGGCCCCCTTCGCGCTGCGGCCGGGCATGCAGACATGGCCGCCGGGGGCGAGGCGCACCTTGGCGGGATCGTCGCCGTCGAGGGCGAAGGCCTCCGTGTCGCCGTAGGAGCGCCACACGCCGTCGCGGCCGATGCCGACGACAATGGGCTGGTAGAGGTCGCGGTCGATGGCGCGGTAGACGGAGAGGCAGGAGCGGATGGAGACCTCGTGCTCGGAGGAGCGGCCGCCGCAAAGCAGAAGGACGATTTTCGGGGTGGACTTGGACATGGCTTTCAAGAATTGGCCGTGAATGGCATGACAGAGAAGAATAGACGGGCTAAATTCTGCCAAACGCCCGTTTCGGACTAAATATAGCACAGTTTCACTTTGCTTCCTCATGCAATGCGCACACGACGCTGGTCCATCTTCTCCTTCTTCGGCCCCGGACGGCATCCGGGCGCCTTCCACGGCAACAGCCGCCGCGCGCTCGTGCTGGCCCTTTGCCTGCTGATCGGCGCCGCGGCGGGGCTGGCCTCGGTGGCGATGCACGGCATCGCGGTGTGGTGCGGCGGCCTCCAGGCGCGCTGGACGGCGTGGCTGGGGGCGGACGGGGCGCGCTGGCTGGCGCCGCTGCCGGCGGTGGCGGCCATCCTCCTGTGCATCGCCTTCGCCCAGCTCTTCTTCCGGAAGCGCGGCTACGAGAAGAGCCTGTGGCCGGCCATCCGCGAGGCGCGCAGCGCCCACGGCGGCCTCAGGCCCTACAACGCCTTCACCCACATCCTGACGAGCGGCCTCTGCGTCGGCATGGGCATCTCCGCCGGCATGGAGGCGCCCAGCGCGCTGACAGGCGCCGCCCTCGGCGTCAACGCGGGGCGCGCCATGGGCCTCTCGCGGGACACAAACCGTCTGCTCCTGTGCGCGGGGGCGGCCGGCGGCATCGCCGCCATCTTCAACGCGCCGCTGGCGGGCACCCTCTTCGTCTGCGAGGTGCTCCTGCCCAACGTCAACGCGGTCCTGCTCATCCCGCTCCTGGCGGCGGCCGCGGCCGGCAGCGTGGTGGCCGGCGCCTTCGGGCTGACCCTCTCCTTCCCAAGCATCACCTACGCGTGGCGGATGGAGAACCTGGGCTTCTACCTGCTCATCGGCGCGGTCTGCGGCCTGACCGCCGCAGGCGTCATCCACCTCAACTGCCTCTTCGCGCGCCTCTCAGGCGGCCCCCTGCGCGCCCCCTGGACGCGCGGCCTCGCCTTCTGCGCCCTCCTCTTCGCCGCCTTCCTCGCCTTCCCCCTGCTACGCGGCCAGGGCTACGGCTTCGTCTCCATGATCCTCCAGCACGACACGGGCGCGCTGCCGACAGGCCTCCTGCCGACGGACGCCGCCATGCGGCCGGGGACCGCCCTCCTGCTGGCGGCCGCCGTCGTCCTGCTCAAGCCGGCCGCCTCCATGCTTTCGCTGCACGCCGGCGGCGACGGCGGCATGTTCGGCCCCTCCCTTGTCACGGGCGCCTTCCTCGGCTACTTCTTCAACATCCTGCTGAACCTGCTCAACCTGACGGGCTTCCCGATGATCAACTGCGTGGTGGCGGGCATGGCGGGCGTCCTGGCGGGCGTCATGCACGCGCCGCTGACGGGGCTCTTCCTCATCGCGGAGATGGTGGGCGGCTACCGCCTCTTCGTGCCGCTGATGCTGGTGGTCTCCATGGCGACCTTCGTCAGCCGCCTCCTGACGCGCGGCAACCTCTACGCCTCCGCCGTCATCGACGCGGCCGTCCGCCAGGGGGCCAGTCCCGACGACGAGGGCACGAGCGCCTCCGTCGCCGAGCTGGAGGAGACCCACGTGGGCGAGCTGGCCGACCGCAGGTACCTGACGCTGGAGGCCGCCGACAGCTTCCGCAAGCTCCTCAAGGTCCTCCTCCACAGCCGCCAGGCCGTCTTCCCCGTGGTGGACGCCTCCGGCGCCCTCGTCGGCCTCGTGCGCGAACAGCACATCCGGCCGCACGTGCTGGACACGCGCCTCTACGACACGCTGATCGTGGACGACCTGATGGGGCCGCCGCCGCCCTCCCTGCCGGAGGAGGCCCCCGTCCGCGAGGCGAACGCGCTCTTCGACCACAGCCACGAGCCCTTCCTGCCGGTGACCCGCAAGGGCAAGTTCCTGGGGATGCTCT
>CACZQQ010000348.1 GCA_902783355.1 uncultured bacterium | reverse complement strand
TGGAGCAGGGTGGCGACCGTCTCCTTGCCGGTGCCGCTTTCGCCGAGAATCAGGACGCGTGTGTGCTCATGGGGCGCGATGCGGCCGATGTCCTCCTTGAGTTTCAGGATGGCGGCGCTCTTGCCGACCAGTTCGCGATGGCCGTAGCGGCGGTAGTGCTCGACCATGCGCCTCTCGCCCTCCGACCACCTGCGCTCGGGATCTTCGCGGGCGATGTGGCGGATGACGCGCGGATAGGCCTGCTCGTCCTGATAGTTCCGATAGGCGTACTCCGCCGCGCGCATGAACTCCATGTATGCCTTGCCGAGGGGAGTCCTCTCGTCGCCGTAGACGGCCAGGTCGTCCGTCATCCCGTAGTGTTCCGCGACGGCGGCGGAGACGCTGCCCGTGGGGCTCACGTGGCTCCTGAGATTGGCGCGCACGTCGTCCCCCATCCCTTCGGGGAAGTCCAGCCCGCTGAGCCATGCCACATCGACATTCTCCTTCCTGAGGCGCGCCAGCGCCTTCGCAAGGCGCTCCGGGTCGCCCGCCAGCGACACGCCCAGGATGACTATCTCCGAATAGGCCGCGGCCGTCTCCAGATATTCGGGAAGCCGCCGCTTGCTCATGCCGAGGATGTCGGCCGACTTGAAATGACGCAGCGCCAGCGCCGCGGCGATGGCGTAGTCGCCATGCTTCCAGCCTGTCAGGATCAGTGTCTTCGCCATGGCCGGTCTCCTACTCTCCAGTTGAAAAATGCCGCAGAAGGCCCTCGGGGATGCCCGTGCGGGCGACGATGGTGGCGCAGGCCTGCGCGTCCTCCAGGGCGTCGTGGTGGCGGAAGACGATGCCGAAGCGCGCCGCCATGGCGTCCAGCGAATGGGAGCGCATTTCAGGGAAGAGCCTGCGCGAGATGACGACGCTGTCGGCGTAGTCGAACTCGACGGGCGGCAGGTCGTAGAGTTCCAGCACGCTTCGCAGGTGCTTCAGGTCGAAGGGGGCGTTGTGGATGACCACGCAGTCGGCCGACAGCAGCATGCGGCGCAGTTCGGGCCAGATGAAACCGAATTCGGCGCAGTCGCAGACATCCCAGTAGGTCAGGCCATGGATCTCTGTGAAGTCGGGGCGCATCCATCGGTAGCCCCTGTGCGGGCAGACGAGCCACTCGCGGCGCTCGACAACCTCCTCGCCCTCCAGCACGGCGCAGCCCGCCGCGCAGATGCTGCCGCTCTTCCCGTTGGCCGTCTCGAAATCAAGTCCCGCTAGTCTCATTGCTTCTCCTTGGCTTCCTGCCTACCTTCGCCATCTCAAAAGCAAACAGGATGCCAAAAAACATTTTCACCGGTTGCTGGATAATATATGACGAAATGCGTTTTTTTCTCTGCGAGAACCGTGTAATATTTTTACCATCGTCGTCACTTTTTGAATAGGTTCGTGAGGCATGGCGTGACGTGGGAAAGGATGCCCGGCGCCTGCATCCGGCCAGAGATTTTCCGCATTCGGCGGAAATTGCACGGGGAAAATACGTTTTTCCGCCAGATGTACTTGAAAGATGTGCTAAATTGGTAGTCTGACGTGATAACCTTGTTGACGGGCGGCTTTTCGTTCGCCCCTTCCACTCCACCTTCGGTCCTCCGGACGACATAGCCCCCATGGCAGCAAGTCAAGAAAAAACCAAAATATTGGTCATCGATGACGAACGCCTCATCAGGCTGACGTTCAGCGCCAAGCTGAAGCTGATTGGCTATACCGCCGTCTGCGTCTCCTCCACGCAGGAGGCGGTCCAGCTGCTGCGCGACGGCCGGCACAGGCAGTTCAAGGCCATCATCACCGACATCGTGATGGACGGCATGGACGGCTTCGTCTTCAGGGACATCCTGCGCGGAATGGATCCGACCATGCCGATCTTCTTCGTGACCGCCCTGGACCCCGAGGAGGGCAGCGGCTTCCTCAAGCGCATCATGGAGGACTGCTACAGCTTCTATCTCCCCAAGGCCGTCAAGGCGGAAATGCTGATCAGGCGCGTCCAGAGCATCGTCAATTCAAGGACGGTGGAGAAGCTCGCCAGCGAGAGCACCAAGCGGATGACGGAGGCCCTGAAACTGGCTTCGCATGTGCAGCGCGGCATGCTGCCGCCGCGCACGAACCTGACGAAGACGGGCTTCTACACGACCCTGTGGCAGCCGAAGGACGTGGTCTCCGGCGACCTCGTGGAGGTCGTGCCGCTGCCGGACGGCGGCGACCTCTACGTGCTGGGCGACGTGCAGGGGCACGGCACCAGCGCGGCGCTCTCCATGATGGCGGTGCAGAGC
>CACZQQ010000347.1 GCA_902783355.1 uncultured bacterium | reverse complement strand
GATCAAAGAGGGCTGGATGCTCTCCTATCCGTCAAATGCCTCCGAAATCGTGCGCATGGCTGCCGACGACCTGCTGGCCTACTTCCGCGACACTTTCGGCATGGCGTTGACACCGTGCCCCGGCGGCGACAAGGGCATTGTCCTGCGTTCGGATGACGCCTCCCTGGAGAAGAATTCGTATCTTGTTGATGTTAAGAAAGATACGATTATCCTGTCTGCGTGCGGCGACCGCCTGCTGCGCCGTGCGTGCATTGCGTTGGAGGACGCCTGCAACCTGCGCGGCGCCCCTGTCTTGAAGACGGGCACGACGCGCCATGAGAAGCTCGTCACGCCACGCCTCGTCCACTCCAACTGGGGCATGGAGCTCTTCCCCGACTCGCAGCTCAACGCCATCCTCCATGCGGGCTTCGACGCCATCATGGTCTTCACGACCGCCCCCGACAGGACCAACATCGGCGTTCTCGACTTCTCAGACCTCATCCGCCGCGCCGCCAAATACGACATCGACTTCTACTTCTACAGCTACCTGCCCAGCTTCAAGCATCCCGACGAACCCGATGCGCAGGAGTTCTTCGAAAACGTCTTCACGCGCCTCTTCGAACGCTATCCAGGCGCGGCAGGCATCATGCTCGCCGGCGAATCCGCCGAATTCCCCAGCAAGGACCCCGCCACCACGGGACGCCACTATCTAGACAGCTGGACGGACGGCATCCGCAACGTCAAGCCGTCGCCCGGCTGGTGGCCTTGCAGCGACTACCCCGGCTGGCTGACGCGCGTCCGCGACGCCGTCCGCAAGGGCAATCCCAACGCGCGCGTCATCTTCAACACCTACAACTGGTGCTGGGCGCCGCTGGACGTGCGCCGCAAGTTCCTGGAGGGTGTGCCGGAGGGTGTCACCATCCAGATCACCTTCGACATCCAGGCGCGCCGCGACTTCTTCGGGCTGAACTGCCCCGCGATGGACTACTCCATCGGCGCCTACGAGCCTGGCTACTACTTTGACACGGAGATCCGCGCCGCCGCCGAATTGGGGCTGCCCGTCCTCTCGACCGCCAACACGGCCGGCACGACATGGGACTTCGGCGACATCCCCTACATGCCTGTCCCGCAGAGGTGGATCAAGCGCTTCAAGGCGCTCGACCGCTATCGCCGCGAATGCAACCTCAACGCCTTCTACGACTGCCACCACTACGGCTGGTGGTCCTCCGTCATCACGGAGCTGGGCAAGGCGTATTTCAATGCGCCTCAAGTAGATCTGGAGGCGCATCTGGCGGCGCTGGCGCACCGTTGGGCGGGCGCGGGCGACGCGGCGCTCCTGGCGGCGTGGCAGCTGTGGAGCGACGCCTTCGACTATCTGCCGGCCACCAACGAAGACCAGTACGGCCCGCTGCGCGTGGGGCCGTCGTATCCCTTCATCTTCCAGCCCAACATCACGCGCACCATGTCGCCGAAGGAGATCAAGTTCCCCACGATGCCTGGAGCGCATTTCGGCTACAAGATCATCTTCACCCTCTATCAGCCCTACGAATGTTCAGGGCAGCCGCCCGCCTTCCTGCGCTATCCCGTCGAGATCCGCGCCCTGGAGCGCTTCCTGCAGATGTGGGACGAGGGGCTCGCCAAATACGAAGAGGCCATCGCGGCGGCGCCCGAATCGCGCCGCGAGCCGCTGGAGCGCGAATGCAACATGGGGCGCTTCATCCGCACGGCCGTCCAGACCACCCTCAACATCAAGCGCTGGTGGCAGCTCAACCATGCGCTGCAGGCCGCCGAATCCGTCGAGGCCGCCGAAAGGCTGCTCGACCAGATTGAGGCGCTGGCGCACGCGGAGATTGAGAATGCGCGTTCCGCCATGCCGCTTGTGGCGGTCGACTCCCGCCTCGGCTGGGAGCCGAGCATGGAGTACGTCTGCGACCAGTGGCATCTGGATTGGAAGATCCGCCAGGTTGAGAGCGCCCTGCTGGAGATCGCCGAATATCGCGGCATCATCCATCAGGGAAAGTGATAAGCCCGCGGGGCGCGGGTCGCGGATTTTTTCGCGCCGCATCTGTGGGCAGCCACGGGCTGCGGATTTTTCGCGCCGCATCTGTGGGCAGCCACGG
>CACZQQ010000346.1 GCA_902783355.1 uncultured bacterium | reverse complement strand
TCGTTCCCTTGCGTTGTCATGCCGCCTAAATTATCACAGAACGCGTTTTCTGCAACGGGAAGAGGCGAATTTCATGGCAGACAGACGTCTGCAGGGTCAACGCGCCAGTCCTGCATGGGGCAACGGGGGGAGAAAAAGTCCATCCGGCGGGCAGAACTCCAAATCTATGCTAACTTTACATCGTATTACTCCTCTTCTTCGTCCCGCAGCGACAACGACCATGGACAATGCCGTCACCCATTGGCAGGCGCGCCACGCCGCCATCCTCAACCGCAAACGCTTCTGGAACGCCCTGGTGCCCGCGATCCTGCTGGCCTTGGCGGTCGGCCAGATCTACGCCTTCACGATCTTCTCGAATCCCATCGCGGAACGGCTCGGCGTCTCGCAGCCGCGCGTGCAGTTCGCCTTCTCGCTCGGCATCTTCTTCCTCGGCATGGGGGCCGCCTTCTTCGGAAAAATCGTCGAGAAGAACATCCGCCTGTCCACCTTTGTCGGACTTTGCCTGTTTTTGTCAGGATTGCTGACGACGGCTTTGGGCGTGCAGGCTAAGTCCCTCTGGCTCATCTATCTCGGCTACGGCTTCCTGGTCGGGCTGGGCACCGGCGTCATCTACATCACGCCGGTGAAGACGCTGATGCTGTGGTTCCTGGACCACAAGGCGATCGCGGCCGCGGTCCCCATCATCAGCTTCGGGCTGGGCTCCTCGCTGTGCACGCTGCTGGTCAAGCTGCTGGAGGCGCACTGCACGACCGCCGGCCTCTTCTGCGCGCTGGCCGCCATCTACGCCCTGCCGATGCTGGCCAGCGCGTTCCTCCTGCACAAGCCGCTCAAGGCCCTCCGCGCCGACCGCCTCCGCGCCCAGAGCGCCGTCCAGACGGGCGCCGCCCCCGACGGCTTCTCCTACGGCAAACTGCTCACGGACAACTGGTTCCTGCGCGCCTGGCTCTTCATGTTCCTCAACATCAGCTGCGGCCTGTCGCTGATTCCGCTCTCGAAGCAGCTGATGACCACGGTCGGCGTGCGCGAGGCCACCATCACCCTGATCATCACCGGCTGCGGGCTGATGAACGGCGCGGGGCGCCTCGTCTTCGCGTGGTGGAGCGACCACCTGCGGCGGCGCATCAATATCCTGCTCATCCTGCTGGCCGTCTCGCTGGCCGTGATGCTGGTGCCCGCCGTCGTGCCGCTGTGGATTGGCCTGACCCTCCTGGTCATCAACGCCTGCTACGGCGCCGGCTTCTCGACCATTCCCGCCGTCCTCGCCGACCATTTCGGCATGAGCGACATCTCGAAGATCCACGGCGCGGTCCTCTCCGCGTGGGGCTTCGCGGGCCTGGTCGGCAACCAGGTCTCGCTGCGCGTCTTCGGGCGCTGGGGCCTCGCAGGCGTGATCACGCTCCTCGCCGCCGGCTATGCGCTCAACATCCTGAACGTGCTGACCTTACGCCGACGGTAGCAGTCCGCTAGGCCAGCAGCCCTTTATTCTTGTCCTCGAAGACCTTCTCGCCGGTGAACGCGTCGAAGGCGCCGGCGGCGCGCAGCTCTGAATAGCGCCCGCCCTCATTGCCGAACTTCAACGAGACGCTCTCCGCGGCCACGCCGGAGACGGTGACCGAGTGGGCGCCGTCCGTGTAGGTCAGCGACGTCGCGTCCCACTTGCTTTCGTCGCCGTCGGCAAACCACAGCGTGACCTTTCCGCCGGCAAGCTGCTTCACGGTGTCGCTGCCCCAGCCGGAGCCGAAGGCGAAGATGTCGTCGCCTCCGCCTCCGTGCAGGGTGTCGTCTCCCGTGCCGCCGACGAGCACGTCATTTCCGGAGGCGCCGACGAGGCTGTCGTCCCCCGCGTCGCCGAAGAGCCAGTTGTCGCCCTGGTTCGCCCAGAGGACGTCGTCGCCGAGGCCGCCGCGTACCGTCAAGCCGGCGCCCGTATACGCGAAGCGCTGGCTGGTCATGTCCACGATGTCGTCGCCGTCGCCGGCGCGGATCTCGGCGATTTGGGAGACGCGCGCCTGCTGCTCCGCCAGCGTGCCTGGCAGTTCGGAGTAGATGTCGTCCACGAAGAGGGCGTCGCCGTTGGCGTCGTCGGTGAGGCAGAGGAGGCTGGGGTCGGCCGAGCCCTGGAAGACGTCCGCGAGCCGGTTCTTCCCGTCCAGCGGCTTGGTGTCGCCCGTGCCTTCCCAGCCGCCGAGCAGGCCGGCGTGCCTTGCCTGGTAGAGGCCGCTCCACGTGTCGTATTTGCGCGCGAAGAAGAGGTCGGCGTTGCCGTCCTCGTCGGATTGGACGACCTGCGGCGCGGAGTACGTCTCCGCGACGGCGATCTCCTCCCCGTCCGCCCAGAAGATTCCGTCGCCTGCGCGGACGCGCCACTGGTAGGCGCCTGCGGACAGGCCGAAGGTGTCCAGAGAGTTGGTGGCGACAGCATGGACGACGATGTGCTCGAAGTTGTCCGCCGAGTACGCCACGATGTATTGCGCCGCGCCTGTCGAGGTCCAAGACGCCTCGTCCGACGTGGCGGCCAGCTCTGTCGGAAGCGCGTTCGGATTCCCGACCGTCACGGACAGGACGGAATTCGTCAGATTCAGCATGAGGCCGATGTCGCCGACGACGAGCGGTGTTTCGGTCGTGAGCGCGCCGAGCTCCGCGCCGAGGGTGTCCACGACCGTGATGGTCTTGTTGAACTTCATCGCGCCGTCGGCGAGGCGGTATGTGCCGATGGCCTCGCTTCCGTCCACCGTGAGCGTGTAGGCCGGCGTCCCCAGCAGGACGGAAAGGTCGTTCACGAGCGCGTCGGCGCCCGCCGCGGTCCGCGTCAGGTCGAAGTCGAGGACCGAGCCGACGAACGGGATGACTATGGCG
>CACZQQ010000345.1 GCA_902783355.1 uncultured bacterium | reverse complement strand
GCGCGCGATGGAGCCGATGCGCTCGCTGCGCATGGGGTTCCGCTTGTAGGCCATCGCCGACGAGCCGATCTGGCTCTTCTCGAAGGGTTCCTCGACCTCCTTGAGATGTTGCAGGAGGCGGATGTCGTTGGAGAACTTGGCGGCGGACTGCGCGATGCCCGAAAGGACGTTCACCACGCGGCTGTCCACCTTGCGGGAGTAGGTCTGGCCGGAGACGGCGTAGCAGCCCTCGAAGCCGAGCTTCTCCGCGATGAGCGCGTCCAGCCGCACGCACTTTTCATGGTCGCCGCCGAAGAGTTCGAGGAAGCTGGCCTGCGTGCCTGTGGTGCCCTTGGAGCCGAGCAGGCGCAGGGTGCCGTCCACGTAGTCGAGGTCCTGGATGTCGGCGAGGATGTCCTGCAGCCAGAGGGTGGCGCGCTTGCCGACGGTGGTCGGCTGCGCGGGCTGGAAGTGCGTGAAGGCCAATGTCGGCAGCGCGGCGTGCTTTTCGGCGAACTTGGCCAGGTTGGCGACGACGGTCACGAGCTTGCCGCGCAGGAGGCGCAGCGCCTCGCGCATGAGGATGATGTCCGTGTTGTCGCCCACGTAGCAGGAGGTCGCGCCGAGGTGGATGATCCCCTTGGCCTGCGGGCACTGCAGCCCGTAGGCGTAGACATGGCTCATCACGTCGTGGCGGACGACCTTCTCGCGGGCCTCCGCCTCCGCAAAGTTGATGTCGGTGGCGTGGGCCTTGAGTTCGGCGATCTGCGCGTCGGTGATGGGGAGGCCGAGGGCCTGCTCCGCCTCCGCCAGCGCAATCCACAGCCGCCGCCACGTCTCGAACTTGTGCTGCTCCGAGAAGAGCCGCTGCATCTCCTTGCTGGCGTAGCGCGTGGAGAAGGGGGACTGGTAGGTGTCGTATCCCATGGCCGTCTATGCCTTCAGCTGCGCCAGCGCGCTCTCGTACTTCTCCTGCGTCTTGGCGACGATCTCGGGCGGCAGCGCGGGCGCGGGCGGCTGGTGGTTGAAATGGACGCTGTCCAGCCAGTCGCGGACGAACTGCTTGTCGAGCGACGGCGGGTTCTTGCCGGGCCTGTAGGAGTCGACGGGCCAGAAGCGGCTGGAGTCGGGGGTCAGCACCTCGTCGCCGAGCACGAGGTCGCCGCTTTCGTCCACGCCGAACTCGAACTTGGTGTCGGCGATGATGATGCCGCGGGTGCGCGCGAAGTCGGCGGCCTGCTTGTAGAGGCTGATGGAGGCGTTCTGGAGGGCGTCGGCCAGCTTCTGGCCGATGCGGGTGGCCAGTTCGGCGGCGGTGATGGCCATGTCGTGGCCGGACTCCTCCTTCGTGGTGGGCGTGAAGATGGGTTCGTCGAGCTTGTCGGCGTTGACGTAGCCGGCGCGCAGGGGGATTCCGCAGACCTTGCCGCTCTTCTGGTAGCTCTCCCAGCCGGAGCCGGTCAGGTAGCCGCGCACGATGCACTCGACGGGCAGCATCTTGAGCTTGCGCACGATCATGGAGCGGCCCTCCAGATCGGCGGCGTATTTCTGCAAGGCGGCGGGATAGGCCTTGACGTCGGCGGTGACGAGATGGTTCTTCAGGCCGGTGAGCAGCTTGAACCAGTTGAGGGAGAGCTGCGTGAGGATCCTGCCCTTGCCGGGGATGCCGTTGGGCATGATGCAGTCGAAGGCGCTGATGCGGTCGGTGGCGACGAAGAGGAGCGTGTCGCCCAGGTCGTAGACGTCGCGGACCTTGCCCCGCTTGGGCTCGCCGATTTCGGGGATGGAAGTGCTCAGGAGCGCGTGGTTGCTGTCGTATTGCATGGTCTTTTATTCCTTAATGAAATGCGGGTGGGAAAAGCGGAAACAACTAAATATACTCCCCCAACTGGAAACGGGGGGAGAAAAGCGCTACAAGGCGGCGATGCGGGCCTGTTCCGCGAAGAGCTGGCGGAGGCCGCCCTTCGCCAACGACAGCATCTGCTGCAGCTGCGCCTCGTCGAAGGCGTACTCCTCGCCCGTGCCCTGGATCTCCACGAAGCGGCCCTCCTCCGTCATCACCACGTTCATGTCCACCTGCGCGGCGGAGTCCTCCCTGTAGTCCAGGTCCAGCAGCGGCACGCCGTCCACGATGCCGACGGAGACCGCCGCGACGCGGCTCTTCAGCGGCGATTCCGCCAGCGTCCCGTCCGCCAGCAGGCGCCTGACGGCGCGCTCCACGGCGGCGCAGGCGCCCGTGATGGAGGCGCAGCGCGTGCCGCCGTCGGCGTCCAGCACGTCGCAGTCGATGTGCAGCGTCAGGCCGGGCAGCTTGTCGAGATCGACGACGGCGCGGAGGGCGCGGCCGACGAGGCGCTGGATTTCGGCGGAGCGGCCGTTGGGGCGCCCCTTGGTGGATTCGCGCTCGCTGCGGGTTCCCGTCGCGGAGGGCAGCATCTGGTATTCGGCGGTCACCCAGCCGCCGGGCACCTCCTGCGCCTTCATCCAGCCGGGCACGCCTTTCTCCACGCTGACGGCACAGATGACGCGCGTATGGCCGCAGACGGCCAGCACGGAGCCGGCGGGGTGCATCTGGTAGTCGGCCTGGAAGGCGAGGGGGCGCAGCTGGTCGGCCGCGCGGTCGTAGTCACGTTTCATGGCTTCAGAGGGATTCTGCGGGCTGGGTGGATTCGCTGTCGTTGCGGGGGCACAGCTTCAGGAAGGGGCATGTCGCGCAGGCGCCGCCGGAGGCGTTGCAGGGGAAGTCGGCCTCCGCCGCGACGTTCTCCTCCGGATTCTGGAGCGCCTCGCGCATGGCGCGCGCGCTGTTGAGCATCTGGTCCTTGGCGGCCACGAGCGTCTCGCTGCCCATCTCGTAGAAGCTGGCGCGGCCGCCGTCGTTCAGGAAGACGCCCTGCAGGACGAGGCTCTCCAGCGGCAGGCGCCACTTGCCCATCGCGTAGAGCGCGTAGCAGGCCAGCTGGAGGCGAAGCTCCTCCTTGTGCTCGCTGCCCGTCTTCCAGTCCACGATGTGCAGCTTGCCCTCGCCGTCCATGTAGGCGAAGTCGAGGGCGCACCACACAGGCACGGGGAAGGGGGCGCCGCCCTCCTGCGACGGCGGCAGCTGGCCGCAGGTGAACTGGTCGAGCGCCTCGATGGAGAGCCAGTTGCGCACGGGCTGCGCCATCGCCTCCGCCAGCGTGTCGCTCTGCCGGAAGCTCGCCACCGCGTCCAGCACGCGGGCCTTGAGGGCGTCGGTCAAGTCGCGGTCGACGGTGCGTCCGTCGCCG
>CACZQQ010000344.1 GCA_902783355.1 uncultured bacterium | reverse complement strand
TCCCCTTCATCCTCCAGAACCTGATGCTGGCGCTGGTGGCGGCCGCCGACGCCTTCATGCTCGGCATGGTCGACCAGAACGCCATGGCGGCGGTCTCGCTGGCCACCCAGGTCCAGTTCGTGCAGAACATGCTGCTCGCCGCCATCGCGTGCGGCATCGGCCTCCTTGGCGCCCAGTACTGGGGCAAGCGGGACAAGAGCGCCATGGAGGCCATCTTCGGCATCGGCTTCCGCCAGACCGCCGCCATCAGCGTGGCCTGCTTCCTGGGCTGCCTCCTCTGGCCGGAAGCCCTCATGCACCTCTTCGCCCATGACGACGGCCTGCTGAAGCTCGGTGCCGCCTATTTGCGCATCGCGGCCTGGTCCTACCTGCTGACAGGCACATCGCAATGCTACCTGGCCATCATGAAGGTCAGCGACCACCCCTCGCTGGCGGCCTGGATCAGCTCGGGGGCGGTCGTGCTGAACATCGTCCTGAACGCGGTCTTCATCTTCGGCTGGTTCGGCCTGCCGGCCATGGGCGTGCGCGGCGCGGCGCTGGCCACCGTGCTCTCACGCGTCATCGAACTGCTCTGGTGCGTCGTCTCCAGCCGGGGAGGCACATTCATCCGCCTGCGCCTGAAAAACATCTTCACCATCAACAGGGTGCTCGTCGCCGACTTCTGGCACTATACGCTTCCAATCATCGGCGCCTATCTCATCTGGGGCGTCGGCTTCACCGCCTATACCGCCATCATGGGCCATCTCGGCCCCGATGCGGCCGCCGCCAACGCCGTCGCCGCCGTCGTGCGCGACCTGATATGCTGCGCCAGCAACGGCCTCTGCGGCGCCACGTGCATCGTCGTCGGCAACGAACTGGGCGCGGGACGCCTGGAAACGGGTCGCCTCTACGGCGACCGCCTCATGCGCCTCTCCTTCGCCCTCGGCTTCGCCAGCTTCCTTCTTGTTCTGGCGCTGATCCCCCTCCTGTCCGCCGTCATGCGCCTGGACGCGCAGGCCATGTCCTACATGAAGGGCATGCTCGCCATCCTCGCCGTCTACATGATCGGGCGCACGGTCTGCGCCATCGTCATCAACGGCATCTTCTCCGCCGGCGGCGACACCCTCTTCGACGTCGTCTCCCTCGTCGTCTTCATGTGGGGCATCGCCCTGCCCTGCGCCTTCGCCGGCGCCTTCTACTTCAGGCTGCCCGTGCTCGCCGTCTATGCCTGCACATGCCTCGACGAGGTCGGCAAGGTCCCCTGGGTCGTCTGCCACTACAGAAAATATCGCTGGGTCAAGAATATCACGCGGTAGCCGGATACGGACGCCGCAGAAGTTGCATGTGACGGGAGCCCCCCCCCTGTCGCCCCAATTCCAACCTGAGCGGGCGCCACTTTGGCGCCCGCAAATGCGCCGCGAAAAATCCGCAGCCCCCCGCGGCCTCAGGGCCGCTGCAGGAAGACCGCACCGCCCAAATGCCATCCGGCATCCTGTTGCCAGACTCCGTCTTCGGGCGCCATGCGGATTGTATCGGCAGGCGGCGTTTCGCCCACCAGAGCGCCATAGAAGCCGCTTTCTTCCAGCACACGACTCGTCACCGGCGTCACAACTATTTCGCCGCCAGAAAGTTCCTTCGGCAGATTCGCCCAGAAGGCGCAGCCTGCCGGCAGGGGGCCCGTCTGCTGGAGAATCCAGCGTCCGTCCCGATAGCGGTAGATTTCGTCGCAGCCAAGGAGGGCGCAGAGCGCGGCACAGTCAACATCGCCCGGCAGGGAGAGCGCCTGCCAGCCGCCTTCGGCGTCAACGAGACGATGCCAGCAGCCGCGCACGGCGGCGTGCCATGCCGCCGCCGACGCCAGCGGCGCCTCCTGAAGCGCCGTTTCATCCGGCGGCGCCAGCAGCTCGTCAAGCGTGAACTGCTGCGCCTCCGCGGCGGCGACTGTCACAACGACTTCGCCCTGAATGACCTCCACGCCGTCGGTAACGGTCGCCTGGAAGCGGTATTCGCCAGGGACGACATTCATGGCCGGCGACAGCGTGAGCACACCGCTTGCGCTGTCAATGGCGGCCCAGGCGGGCGCCTCCTCAGACAAACCATATTGCAGGACATCCGGCTGCGGATTGGCCAGGTCGGGATCGGTGGCGGCGACTGACAGGGCCTGCGTGCCGCCCTGCGGGACGGACGCCTCCTGCGGGAAGGCGGTCTCCCACGCAGGCGCGTCGTTCACATTGTCCACAGTCAGGGTGCAGGCTTCCCACTCGCTCCACTGGTGGCCGTTCCAGAAGCGCGCCTCAAAGGAGGCTTCGCCAACGAAATCCTGTGCCGGCGTCCACTGGAGCCGCGTGAAAGCGCAGCCGTCTGCCGGCGGCAGCAGCGCCCACTCGCCAGGCAGATTCTCCGCCGTGGCGCGCACCTCGGCGAGGCAGGCGGCTTCGCCCGTGTAGGGCAGTGGCAGGATGGCGTCCTCCTCTTCAACGGCATGGGTATCCGCAGGCCAGGCGGAGGTCGCCGGCGGCGGCGCCGTCCAGGCGGGCGTCTCAAAGAGGTAGATTCCCGTGCCGTGGGCATCGGCGGCGGCAAAGTCGCCGGCGCGGCCGACGAAGGCGAGACGGGCGCCATCCGCCGCAAGCGCGGCGGCTCCGGCCGTGCCCTCAAGACGGACAGCCACATCCAGCGCCGCTCCCGAAAGACGCGCCACTGCAAGACCGTCACTATCATGCCATGAAATCCAGCAGCCGTTGTCGGCAAGATGCACGTCGGTTGCGTCGGCGGGAAGCGCCTCCAGCCGCAGGGCCTCCGCAGCCCCCAGATTCCGCAGGAAGAAGCCTTCCTCCGTCCTGTAGAGGAGGCGGGCGCCGTCCATTGTCGCGCCCACAAACTGGGTCACGCCTGTCGCCAAAAGCGACGGCTCGGCTTCCACATCCGCCACGGAAATTGAATATAACTCATTGCCATGCAAGTAGTTAAGAACTCTTCCACCGTAATCCAGCCAAGGCGAGGAGAGCACGCCCTCCTCCACGGCGACCGTCCCCAGCCGCGTCCCGTCCTTCGCGAAGAGGGCGATGGCCTTCTGGCCTTCCTCCACGGCGGCAACGATGGCCGCGCAGGCATCGACGGCGGGGGGCTTCGCTCCATCGATGCCGTCGGTGGCAAGCACGCCGCCACCTGCGGCGCTGTCAAGCGCGAGCCCGCCCTGGTTGGAGATCCAGGCGGCCTGCGCGGCGAACGGCGCCTGGACCGCCTGCTTGACGCGCAGGTTGCTCTCCATGTCGACGATGGTCTCGACGGCGCGGCCGCCCTTCAGAGAGATTGCGAAGAGGCCGCCCTCCTCGCAGCCGTTGAAGGCGTCGTAGGAGAGGGCCAGCAGGGAGGTCGCATCGCCATTGAAATCCAGCAGAGGCAGGAGGGCGAGGCTTTCGCTGGCGATGCGCCCCAGCTCCCTGTAGCGGCTGATTTCAAAGGAGAGCGTCACCTCGCTTGTGGTTCCGGCGGAGACCAGCCGGAAGAGGGCGCTGCCTGTGTCGCCCTGGACGCCGGCTGCGTCGAAGCACACGGCCGAACCCGCCGCGACCTCGACGGAGGCGCCTGGTGCCAAGACCACCCCATCCACGGTGACCGTCCCCGGACAGGCGCTTTCCGCGTCAAGGGTCAGCGTGGCGGTCTCGCCCACCTGGAGCCCGTGGAAAAGGAGCGGCAGAGCCACGTTCGTCGCGCCAGGGGCGACCGTCACATTCGGTTCCTCGCTGCGGATTTGTGCGCCGCAATCCACACAGTAGGCGCGTCCATTGCACAGGAATGTCGCATAGCGCCCGTTGGGCGAAATCTCAAGCCCCGTGCAGTCCTTAGCGAGACTACCGGAAAGGAGGAGGCGTTCGCCAGTCAGGCGGTCGTAGCGCCAGACACGCAAGGCGGGAGACTCCGCCGAAGTCGGCGCCGCGTAGACCGCCAGACGGCCGTCCGCCGAAAGCGCAAAATCACCGCAGAGCGGCCGCCAGCTGTCCGTTGAACGGCATTCGTCCAGAAGGAGCGGCGCGCCCCAGGCGCCATGCGCATCGCGTGCCACAAGCGCCACATGGACGCCCAGCGTGCCGTCGCCTTCGCTACCATTGCACCAGCGCAGCAGCGCCACGTCGCCCGCCTGCGAGGCGCGGACAGCGCGGATGTGCAACGCCTCCACGTCAAAGGCGTCCGCGCCATTCAGATAGGTCTGCCGCGCGCCGATGTTCTCCAGCACGGCCGACGTCTGCCCGGACAGGCGGTCGTAGGCGTTGAGGCGCATGAAGTTGGGCGATTCGGGAATGGGCGTCGGATAGAGGAAATGGACGCCGTCGACGGAGATTGCAGGGCAGAAGCCGCAGTCGTCCGGCAGGGCGAAGGCCTCGCCGTCAAGGGCGGGTTCGTTTCCGTCGAAGACAAGCGCCTGCATGGTGCAGGCATCGCCGTCGTGCCAGAGCGCCCTCTCGCCCGCCAGGGGAATCAAATGCTGCAGGGACATCGCCGAGGCCGCAGGCACAGGCGGAGTCGACATGTATTTGCCATCGCCGTTCCCGTCGACGTGGATGAGGCGATGGTTGGGCTTCAGAAAGTCGCTCTCCGCCGTAAGCCAAAGGCAAGTCCCGTCCGCAGGAGCCGTCACCTGCAGGCAGGTCGTATGCGATATGCCGAACTTGTTCGGCTCGACAAGCGTTTGGGAGACGTCGCCCGCGGCCGTCAGCAGATACGCGCCCACGCCGCCCTCCGCCGCAGGCACAAGTGCCACGACGCGCCCATCGTCCAGCGGCAGAAGCGCGGTGGCGCCTGCGGCACCAGCCAAGGTGCGCCGCGACACGGCCCGCGCGCACGGTGCCGCCAGCAGCAGTACTATTAATAGGAATAAAGCATGCTTCATCAGCGATTTCAGCGGATTCTGTCGATTCCGGAGATTCCGGAGATTCCGGCGGCGCCAGAGATTCCAGCGATTCCGGCGGCTCCGGCGATTCCGGCGGCGCCGGAGATTCCAGCGATTCCGGCGGCTCCGGAGATTCCGGAGATTCCGGAGATTCCGGAGATTCCAGCGACTCCGGCGGGTTGGGCAGATGCGGGCGCCAAAGGGGCGCCCTCTCAAGTTGGTGTGCGCGTCGGGTGCGCGGGGCGAGAAGCTCTGCGGCGCCGCAGGCGCAATCCGCCGTCTTGCGCGCGGAAAGCAAAACAGCGCCGGGCGGATTTGGCCGCGCCGGCGCCGTCAGTTCTACCGCCCCCTTCGGGGGGCCTTGGCTAGAAGTTGTAGACGACCTTCAGGACGCCGCCGAAGGTGTCCAGGCGCTGCTTGGCCAGCCTGGTGCCGATGTCGCCGAAGGTGTCGTCGTAGCGCAGTTCGGCGGAGAGGCCCCAGTTCTCGTTGAAGTTGTACTTGGCGCCGCCGGAGATGTAGTAGCCCAGGCGATACTGCCACTTGTTGTCGGAGTAGCGGCCGCCGGCGAGCGCGCCGCCATCGGAGAAGACGCCGCTGGTGGCCGAGCTGTCCATGTCGGCCAGGGAGATTGTCGGCCCGAGCGCCAGGAAGACGGAGAGGTCGTCAATCACGTTGTAGGCCGCCTTGAGGCCCAGGTCGAAGACATAGAGGTCGGCGTCAAACTTGCACTTGGCAGCCGTGACCGCCGCGGCGCCGTTGGTGGTCGCCTTGCCGACTGCACCGCCGTAGTTGGGGACGACCTGCGCACCCGTCCAGACCGCGTGCAGGCTGTAGAGGCTCACGCCGCCGCCAGCGCTGTCCTTGGCGCTGGCGCTGATGTTGTGGTAGGAGAGCCCGAGAATCAGGTTCACGCTCAGCTCCTCCTGCGCGAAGACGTTGGTCTCGGCGCTGATGGCGGGACCCCACTTGCTGGAGCCGTCGACCTTCTGTTTGCCATCTGCGGTGGTGCCTGCGTAGCTGGCGAAGTTCATGGCGACGATGGGCTGCGGGGCGGCAGGCAGGACGCCGCCGTTGATCTCCTTCAGGGCGGCCTGCAGGTTGGCCTGCGTGTTCTCGTAGATGCCGCCGCCGTAGACGACGTAGTTGTCAAAGGAACTGACGGCCGGAGCCTTCAGCT
>CACZQQ010000343.1 GCA_902783355.1 uncultured bacterium | reverse complement strand
GTCTTCTACCTGCTGGTGGCGGTCTGCCTCATCACCTTCCTCAACCACCGCCACTTCGCCAAGGAGGCCAACCAGGTCCGCCAGGCGCTGGCGAGCCGCGCTGTGGAAGAAGTCGTCAAGGACGACGGCACGCGCGCGCGCCTCCAGGAGACCATCGCCGCAATCCCCCCCGCCGAGCACCGCATCGGCATCGACCCGCCCCTCTCGCAGAAGGAGAACCTCGACACCGCCTTCCTTGAACCCATCCACGCCACGCTCCTGGAGGAGGCGCGCGCCCGCACGACGGAACGCCTCGACGCAGAAGAACAGGCAAACGCCGTGGCAATGCAAGCCGACCGCCAGGAGGCGCGCCGCCGCGCCATCATCGACGCGGAGGGCAAGGCCAACGACCTCTTCCAGCAGACGCGCACCCTCTTCATGCAGCTCAACCTCTCGGTGACCATGCGCGCCCTCCTGCCCAGCGGCCTCTTCGGCGCCTTCTGCCTCCTTCTCTTCCTCGCCATGCTCTCCACCGACGACACGCGCATCTTCAGCGCGACCCTCACCATCTCGCAGGACTGCATCCTCCCCTTCTTCCCCAAGGGGCTCTCCCCAAAGGCGCACGTCCGCATGATCCGCCTGGTCGCCATCGGCATCGGCGTCTTCTTCTTCTTCGGCTCCAAATACATGTCGCAGCTGGACTACATCGCGCTCTTCTCCTTCATGGCGACCGCCATCTGGAACGCGGGCTGCTGCCCCATGATGATCTTCGGCCTCTACTGGAAGAAGGGGACGACGCAGGCGGCCTGGACGGCGCTCCTCTACGGCATGGTCACCAGCATCCTCTTCATCCTCCTGCAGCGCAACTGGGCCGACCACGTCTACCCCTTCCTGCTGAAGAACAACCTGGCCGAGGGCTGCGACCGCTTCCTGCGCGCCCTCTCAAGCCCCTTCGGCACATGGATAGAATGGCGCATGGACCCGCAGAGGTTCCCGATCAACTCCATCGAGTTCATCTTCTTCAGCAACGTCTTCACCATGGCCCTCTACGCGGTTGTCTCCCTCCTCACCTGCAAGGAGGACTTCGACATGGAGCGGATGCTCCACCGCGGCAAATACGCGCCGCCGGAGGAGCAGAAGAAGGACATCAAGACCGACTGGTCCCCCAAGACCGTCGTGCGGCGCCTCATCGGCATAACCCCCGAATACTCCAGGGGCGACCGCCTCATCGCCTACGCCTTCTTCGCCCACACCTTCATCTACGGCTTCATCGGCGTCTTCCTCGCCGTCCTCGCCTGGAACTGGATATCGCCCCTGTCCATGCGCTTCTGGAGCCGCTACTTCCTGACGACCGCCCTCTTCGTCCCCCTCGCCATCGCCGTCGTCATGACCATCTGGCTCTTCGTCGGCGGCGTCCGCGACCTCAGGCGGCTCTTCCACGACCTCGAACACCGCAACGTCAACGACCTGGACGACGGCCGCGTGGAGGGCCATGTCTCCCTTGCCGACAAAAAGCAGCCCGACGGCTTGAAAGAATGAATGGATGGAAACACTAAAAACACATGAAAAAAGTGTTTCCAGACACTCTTTTTCAGGGGACAAGTGACTAAAAACGCCGTTTTTGCCCTTCGGCTTCCTCTATTGAGCCTCACCCCTCCATTTGCTCCCGCCAGCGGCGGATTTCGGCGGCGGGGTCGGCGGCCTGCGAGAAGGCGGTGACGGCCGCGATGTGGCGGCAGCCAAGCCCGCGCAGGGTCGCCAGATGCCCGTATTTGATGCCGCCCATGACCGAAAACGGCACATGCACCTCCGGCACGAGCGCCTTCAGCGTCTCCAGCCCCAGGGCGGCCATGGGCAGCGACTTCGTCCCCGTGGGATAGATGGGGCCGACGTTCAGCCAGGAGCAGCCGTCGCGCTGCGCGGCGAGAAGCTCCTCGCGGTTGTGGGTGGAGACGCCGATGAGCAGTTCGGGGGCGAGGCGGCGCGCGTCGGCGCAGGGCAGGTCGTCCTGCCCGAGATGGACGCCGTCGGCTCCGGCCAGCAACGCGGCGTCCAGCCTGTCGTCCGCAATGAGGAGAGCGCCGAACCGGTCCGTGAGTTCGCGCGCGGCCTTGAGGAGGGCCAGATAGGGGCCGTCGGCCATGCTCTTCTCGCGGATCTGGACGATGCGGGCGCCGCCCTCCAGGACGGCGCGCACGATGTCGAGGGGGTCGCGGCCTGCGCAGAAGTCGGCGGTGACGACGGGATAGACGGAGGCCGCCTTGAGGGCCTCCAGGCGTTCTTTTTCAGTGGTGTATCGCATGAGAAAAACCTCCTGTTGGGATGTAAGCCGTGATAATATAGCCCAAGGGATTACATTATGGGGCAAAGCCGGCGATTCCGCCCCTTCCACAGGAACCTGTCCATGAAAAAGACATTCGCCTTCATGACCGCCTGCCTGCTTCTGGCGTGCGCCCTGCCCTGCGCCGCTGAGACGCGCTACCGCAACGGCCAGGGCCGCACGCAGGGGACCTCCACCCAGAACGGCAGCCAGACCGTCTACCGCGACGCCACCGGACGCACCGTCGGCACCGCCTCCAAGAACGGCGGCCAGACCGTCTACCGCGACGCCACCGGACGCATGGCCGGCACCGTCACCCAGAACGGCGGCCAGACCATCTACCGCGACGGCACCGGACGCACCGTCGGCACCGCCACCCAGAACGGCGGCCAGACCGTCTACCGCGACGCCAGCGGCCGCATCGTCGGCACCGCGACGCCGAACGGCAGCCAGACCGTCTACCGCGACAGCTCCGGGCGCACGCTCGGGACCTCCTCCACGAACGGCAGCAACGGCGGCACCGCAACGACCCCCTTCTTCTTCTACAACAACGGACGAAAATAAATCTCTTCTTTTCCACAAAACACACAAAACACGCAAAACACGCAAAAAGCCATTTCAAGGCTGCGTTTTCAAATACGCTCTTTTCCCAGCAAGGGCAGGTTGTGGAGGGTTTGGGACGCAAGACATAAGATGTGAGACGCGGGGAAGACATCGGACGCAAGACAATAGCCAAAACCATTCGCGCCTCATGCCTCTCGTCCTCCATCTTCCATCAAGACTTCCCTCGCTTCAGCTACCGCCCCTCCTGGGAAACATAGCCTTCAGATAAAAATGCAAACTCTTTTCGTGCGTTTTGTGTATTTTGTGTATTTTGTGGACTAAAACTCCTAACCAGTGCACCACCATGGAAATCCCCCGCAGTGAACATCCGCGCCCGCAATTCGTGCGCGACGCGTGGCAGAACCTGAACGGCGAATGGACCTACGAGTTCGACTTCGGCCTGAGCGCGACCGAGCGCGGCCGCCAGAACGCGCAGGGCTTCGCCGACAAGATCACCGTCCCCTTCTGCCCCGAAAGCGAACTTTCCGGCGTCGCCCACACCGACTTCATCAACGGCCTCTGCTACCACAGGAGTCTCGCCATTCCCGCCGACTGGGCGGGCAGGCGCATCCTCCTCAACTTCGGCGGCGTCGACTACGAATGCCACGCCTTCGTGGACGGGCAGGAGGTCGGCGTCCACTACGGCGGCAGCTCCTCCTTCTCCTTCGACATCACGGAGGCCGCGAAGCCCGGCCAGCGCCAGAATCTCGTGCTTGTCGTGCGCGACTTCGTGCGGGACGGCGTGCAGCCCTGCGGCAAACAGTCCTTCGCGTATAAGTCGGCCGGATGCCACTACACGCGCACCACCGGCATCTGGCAGACGGTGTGGCTGGAGGCGGTGGACATGCTGGGGCTGGCGCGTTGCCGCATCACGCCCGACCTCGACGGCGGCGCCTTCCACTTCGCCCCCGTCTTCTTCCAGGAGGCGCGCGGCCGCCGGCTCCGCATCCGCGTCCTTGCCGACGGGCAGGAGGTCGGCGGCGCCACGGCCGCCGGCAACACGGGCGTCAGTGTCACCGTCCCCCTCTCGCAAGTGCGCCCCTGGTCCCCCAAGGACCCCTTCCTCTACGACGTGGAATACGCCGTGCTGGACGCGCAGGGCGCCCTCGTGGACACCGTGCGCGCCTACGCAGGCCTGCGCAAGATCCACATCGAGGGCGACAAGCTCTTCCTCAACAACAGCCCCGTCTTCCTGCGCCTCGTCCTCGACCAGGGCTTCTACCGCAAGGGAATCTGGACGGCGCCCACGGACGCAGACCTGAAGCGCGACATCGAACTGTCGATGGCGGCGGGCTTCAACGGCGCGCGCCTCCACCAGAAGGTCTTCGAGGAGAGGTTCCACTACTGGGCGGACAAACTGGGCTATCTGACATGGGGCGAGACACCCTCGTGGGGCATCGCCTTCCTGTCGGGCGCATCGAGCCCCTACACCGCCGCCGTCGCCTTCGAGGGCGTCTCCAACCTGCTGCACGAATGGCGCGAAATCATCGAGCGCGACTACAACCATCCCTCCATCATCGCCTGGACGCCCACCAACGAGACCTATCCCGCCACCAACGAGCCCCTCTTCAGGCGCCTCGTCACGGAGATCTACGACGTGACGAAGCAGCTGGATCCGACGCGCCCCTGCAACGAGTGCAGCGGCTACCACCATGTCAAGACCGACCTGTGGACGGTGCATTTCTATCGGAAGAACGTGCAGGAGCTCAAGGAGGCGATGGAGCCGGAGGGGGCGCCCGTGGGCAGTCTCACGCCGAAGTTCGAGCTGTCCGCCTACAAGGGGCAGCCCTACATCAACGACGAGTTCGGCGGCTTCCTCTACCTGCCGCCCAAGCTGACGGGCCGCTTCGCCGACAACACGTGGGGCTACCACGGCATCGAGATCAAGTCGGACGAGCAGTTCCACGACATGATCGCGGAGCAGGTCCGCTACATGGTGGACCTGCCGCAGTGCTGCGGCTTCTGCTACACGCAGTTGACCGACATCGAGCAGGAGCAGAACGGCGTCCTCACCTACGACCGCGTGCCCAAGATTCCGCTGGAGATGCTGAAGGACGCCTTCGGCTACAAGGGCGCCCGCGATGAATAGCGGCCCCGCCCTGCGCTGCGGCCTCATCGGCGAGCATCTCGGCCACAGCTACTCGCAGCGCATCCACAATGCCTTCGGCAAATACGACTACTTCCTGCAGGAACTGGCGCCTTCCGAGGTCGCCGGCTTCCTGCGGGAGGGCGCCTACGACGGCCTCAACGTCACCATCCCCTACAAGCGCGTGGCGATGGAGTGCTGCGACGAGCTGACGCCCGCCGCGCGCCTCGCCGGCGCCGTCAACGCCATCCGCAAGGACGCCGACGGACGCCTCCGCGGCCACAACACCGACATCGGCGGCTTCAGGCATCTGTGCGCGCGCGCCGGCGTCGTGCTGCAGGGCCGCAAGGTGCTTGTGCTCGGCTCCGGCGGCGCGGCCGGAACCGTGTGCGCCGTGGCGGCGGACAGCGGCGCCCGCGAAATCGTCACCGTCTCCCGCAAGGGGCCTGTCACCTACGAGAATGTTTTATCGCAACATCCTGATGCGCAAGTAGTTATAAACGCTACTCCTTGCGGCATGTTTCCCGACGACGCAGGCTGTCCCGCCATCCGGCTGGAGGACTATCCGTCGCTGGAGGGCGTCGCGGACCTCATCTACAATCCTGCGCGCACGATGTTCCTGCAGCAGGCGCTGGCGCGGGGCCTGGCCTGCGGCAACGGCCTCTCCATGCTGGTGGAGCAGGCGCGTCTGGCGGCGGAGTTCTGGCTGGGAAGGCCCCTGCCCCGCCGCCTTGCGGACAAGGTCCTGACCGAATTGCGGCGCGACACGATGAACATCGCGCTCGTCGGCATGCCCGGCTGCGGCAAGAGCTCCGTCGGCCGCCTGATCGCCAAATGGAGCGGACGGGAACTCGTGGACACCGACAAGATGATTGTCCAGGATGCCCAAATGCCTATCCCCGAAATATTTGCAAAGGAGGGCGAGGCGGCCTTCCGCGAACGGGAGGCGCGCGCGGTCGCGGCGGCGGCCAGCCGTAGCGGCGCAGTCATCGCCACGGGCGGCGGCGCCGTCATCAACCCACTCAACCGCAAGCTGTTGAAGGCGAACAGCATCGTCGTCTGGCTCAAGCGCCCCGTAG
>CACZQQ010000342.1 GCA_902783355.1 uncultured bacterium | reverse complement strand
TCTCCATGCACTCGTGGGGGTTCGCGTTGTAGCCGACGATGTCCCCGATGCAGACATAGCGCTGCACGCCCAGCGACTGCGCCGTCTCCAGGACGGCCGTCAGCGCCTCCAGATTCCCGTGGATATCTCCTATGATGCCGATTTTCATGCTGATAGTCAGAAAAAGTTCCCTTGGCCGCGCGCGCCCAGTACAGGCGCGTAAAACACCTAACTATAATCCGCTTATCCCATTTTGGCGGACGCTTCCGCCTATTTCGGACGGGTTGGCGTCCGCCGACGGGGGCCGGCGTCAGCGGAAGAGGCCTTTGGTTCGCGCCCTACTTTTCGAGGTATTCGGTGACGGCGACCGAATGGATTTCGCAGCGGCCCTCCACGGCGACGGAGCCGTCGCCGACGGAGACGCACTGTTCGGTGCGCTTGGCGATGGAGAAGCATCGGTTCCGCAGCACGGGGGCGGGCGCGTCGCCGATGTAGAGGTCCGCCAGGCCGGCCCGCGTGTCCAGCAGCAGGCGTCCATGGACGATGCCCTGCGTTCCAGCGGGATACGGCTGCTTCATCTCGTCGAGGAACTGCACGCAGTCGAGATGGAGGCGGTATCCGGCCAGCCATGTGCCGCTGCCGCGGTCGTTGACGAAGACCGCCACCTGCAGCTGCCCCTTCGGGCAGTCGCTTTCAAGCGGCTTGAAGTCGAAATCGACCTGGATGATCGGGGCGGGCTCCCCTTGCGGGAAGAGGTGCTTCAGCACGGGGCCGGCGCGGCGGCTGTCGATCACGAGGCAGTCGCTCTGGATCTTGAAGTTCTCCTTGTTGACCATGGTCTGCTGCCAGTCCTTCAACTCATTCGAGCGCAAGAGAGTTGTGCGCGCGGGGGCCTTGACGCGCGGCGCGAGGATGGCGGGCAGGTCGTTGGCGGCGGCATCGTGGACCACCAGCAGCGCGCCGTCGTAGAGGCGCGCGGCGGAGGCGTTGCTGTGGGCGATGGTCATCTTGCGGTAGAGGACGGCGCCCGTGCCCTCTTTGGAGAGGGAGCCGATCAGCAGCGAATCGCGCTCCAGCCACGGCAGCGGCTCCACCGACGGCACGGCCACCGTGGCGTGGTCGGCGGTGGCCGGCGTCGTCAGGTCGGTGGAGAGCACGGGCGCCCTGCGGTCGCCGTCCAGATAGAGGTCCAGCTTGTTGTCCTGGAGGACGATGGTGTAGCGGTGGAAGGTCTCGTCTGCCGCGAAGGCGTGCCTCTTCCCGCCGTATTTGAGGGAGACGCCGTCGGGGGCCAGATAGAGCGTTTCGGTGGCGTTGCCATTGGCCACGCGCAGCACCGCCGCCTCGGGGGTGCTTGCGGCGAGGCACCTGGCCTCGAAGTCGATGGTGGTTGTGCCGCCGCCTTCGCTTTCCAACGGCCGCGCCAGATTGCTGATGCCGATGTCGGAGACGTCCGCCACGAGATAGCCGCCGTCCTGGATGGCCTCCGACTTGCCCGGGACGAAGCCGGTGGCGCCGTAGAGCCGACGCCAGGTGCCTTGGTTCTCGTTCAGTACCAAAATCTTATCGCCGACGAGGACGCTTTCGGAGGCGCCGCCATTGGCGCCCAGCACGGTGAAGCTGTTCAGGCCGGGATGCACGGCGTCGGAGGGGACGTCGAAGGCGAGGAGGCTGCCGAGCGCACGGCCAGACGGCAGTACGACGCCATTGCAGGTGACGGCGATTTCGGCGGCGGTGGCGGTGCCGCGCAGATCCAGCAGCAGGGTGTATTGGCCGCCGGGGGCTTCCTGCCCGAGATAGAGCGGCAGTTCCATCGGCGCGTTGGCGGGCACCGACTGCGCGGCGGCGGGGGTCAGCGTGGGGTACTTCTGGAACTCCTCCCACCCCTTGCCGAAGCGTCCCGCAGGCAGGAAGACATGGCTGAAGTAATACATCTTGTTGAGGTTCAATAGGTTACGGTAATCATCTATTTCAGCCAGATAGATGGAGGAGACATGGCTGGGGTAGTACTGGTTGAAGGCGTGGATGCCGTCGACGCCGGCCTGCCATGCGGCGGCCGCCTGGGCGCGGTAGTTCAGCGGATTCAGGTTGCGTTGGATGACGGGGTTCTCGCCCTGGATCTGCGATTCGGTCAAGGTCATGTAGAAGCGCACGTTGGGGAACTGGCGGCCGACTTCGGCCCAGTAGTCGGGCTGGTTGAGGCGCACTTCGCTGCCGCCGGAGACCATGTCCACGAGGCCCTCGCGGCACCAGCGCGGCAGGTCGATGCCCATGGCGCGGCAGGCCTCCACCGAATCCATCACGCGGACGTGGATGAAGAGCGGGCGCTGGCGCTTCTCGCTGACCGCATCCGCCGCCTGGCGGATCTGGCGCATCATCTCCGTGAAGGCGTCGCACTCCGCTTGGGAGGGGGTGCCGCCCTCGGCGGCGCTCTTGAAGAGGCACCAGTGGCGGCAGAAGTCCAGGTCGAGGCCGTCCACGTCGTAGTTCTCAAGCCCTTCGCGCAGGATGTCGACGGTCAGCTGGCGCACTTCGGGGCGTCCGTAGTCCAGCGCGCTCCAGTAGGCGTATGGCGGCCGCCTGTCCGCCGACCCCACAAGCAGTTCGGGGTGTTCGCGCTTCCAGGGGGCGAAGAGGTCCTCGCAGCCGCTGAAGGTATCGTGGCAGTCGTTCATGCGGATGCCCCAGAAGCTCAGCAAGCCGTGCGCGTGGGCGAATGTCAGGGAGGCCTTCAGCGGATCGCTGCCCTGGCGCCGCATCTCCTTGAGCCTTTCGGTCGTGCGGCCGTTGGCGT
>CACZQQ010000341.1 GCA_902783355.1 uncultured bacterium | reverse complement strand
GAATCCATCCGCCCGCAGACCATGAACGAGTACCTCTACGACGCCGGCCTGCGCAAGCTGCCCTCCGTCTATGACGACGGCGGCACCTCCGTCACCATCTAGCCGCCGCCCCAAGGGGCTGTTGCAAAACCTCCCGCATTCCGCCGCAACAGAGATGCACGGCCGCGGCCGCGCACTCAGGACGGACGTCCTGAAAGGCATTGCAACAGCTCCCTTTCTTTGTCCCCAAACCGTACAGTACCTTATATATAATAGGAATAAGGAATGAAGAAAGCCTGCCTGCTCTGCCTCCTGCTGGCCGCCCTCTGCGCCACCGCGTCCGAATATCTCTATCTATCCAACGACTTCGAGGGCGAATGGAAGCCGGCGGCGGAAAAGGTCTCCACCGTGGACGGCGTGCGCGCGCCCCTGCCCGTGGGCTATGCCATCGTCCCGCACGAGAATGGCTCCGGCCACTATCTGCACCTTGAGCGCACGGCGGCCGGCCTGCGCGAAATCCCCTTCATGCGGCTGTGGAACATCCCCGACTTCCACAACTACCGCCTGCATCTGCGCTGCCGCGCCACCGCAACCCCCGCCGCCTACATGCTCTTCTCCGCCTACGACAACCAGGCCAACGGCGGCTTCGCCATGAAGAACGGCCACATCACGGGCTACGACGCCAACCGCAACTGGATCGACTCCAACATCGCGCTGCCGCCCGAAGGGGAGTGGTTCGACTTCGACATCCGCTTCGACGTCAGCCAGAAGTGCTACGCCTTCCAGGTGACGCGCGCCGACGGCACCGTCCAGAAGAGCGACGTCGCCTTCCCCTTCCTGCTGGACAGGGGCATCCGCAAGTTCGTCCTCGGCAATGCGCCGCCTGAAAGCACCTCCTTCGATGTCGACGACCTGCAGGTCTTTGTGGAAAACGAGATGGTCACCGCCAACCGCGTCGACGGCACAAAGGGCGCCGTCGTCACCGTCAACGGACAGGAAATCGCGCATGAGGACGGCGTGCTGAAGGAGCCGCTGCGCTTCACGGTGCCCGCCAAGATCAACATCACCTTCCTGCGCCCCGTGCCGCTGTGCTCGCTCCTGCTCCACCTGCAGGGCAAGACGCCCAACCTGAACGTGGAGTTCTACGGGATGGACGCCGCCGGCAGCGGCCGCCAGCAGCTCCTCAAGCGCCAGATCGTCCGCGGCGAGGAGAAGACGCTGGAGGAGAATTTCGTCCGCTCGGAGCTGCAGAACGCGGAAATCGTCATCACGGCGGGCGACTCCTGCACCATCGGGCTGCGGTCGCTGCAGGTGCTGGGGGCGCTCTACGCCAGCCAGGGCGAGAAGGCGCATCTCTTCCGCAGCAACCTCGAAGGCGAGTTCCGCGCCGCCTACTGGCAGACGCAGAGCGAGGCGAACCTCCACCTCTTCAACAAGCGGGAGGACGGGCGGCCGATGCCCGTCCGCGTCAGCGCCGCCACCCGCGACGGCAAGGAGGTTCCACAACTCCCTGAACGCCAAGTAGTTATCAACAAAGGCGAGCATGTCGTCTCCTTCCCGCTGGAGGGGCTTGCCGCCGGCGAATACGTCATCACCGTCGCGGACGACTCGGGGGAGTCCAACGGCACCATCAGGCGCGTCCTGCGCTACTTCCCGAAATTCGCGGAGGCGCCCAGGCCGGAAGGACCCATCAGTATGACAGGCAAGAAGATGCTCTTCCCCGACGGCCCCTACTTCAGCGACGAAAAGGGCTTCGCGCCCGAGGGCGGCCGCGCCACCGTCACGCAGGTCCTCCCCTGGGGCGGCCGCGACGACGAATACTCCTACATCGCCACCGCCATCGCGCGCAGCGGCGGCAAGGTCTTCATCGACTACTACACGCTTGACCGCGCCTGGAGCGCCGACGGCAAGCGCTACTGGCGCGCCACCACCGACGACCTCGCCGCCAACAAATGGACCGTCCAGCGGCTGGAGGGCAGGCCCTCGTGGCACGAGGGGCACAGCGTCCGCGTCGCGGAGCATCCGCCCAAGGCGGCCGAGCCGGACTGGGACTACAAGGGCACCGTCCGCCCCGAGAAGTTCCAGTTCTACGACCCCGCGAAGCACGGCCCCATCGACATCCACCAACTGAAGTTCCGCTACTCGGGCGCGGTCGCCAACAACACCATCATGTGGAAGAACTCGACGCAGGACTGGGGCTGCATGCAGGCCATCCCGCGCGCCACCTACAAGATCTGGCGCCGCTCGCCCACCGAATCGCTCGTCGTCGACCCCAAGCCCATGCTGACCGACAAGCCGCCCGTCGGCGACATAGAGGACGCCGACGCCACCCACGACAACTTCGTCGGCCAGTGGCTCTCCGACGACGGCAAGGCGCTCTACTTCGCCCACGCGCGCTGGCTCAAGGCGAACGCCCCCTACAACACGCCCGCCTACGACAACATGGACGGCCTCCGCCTCGTCAACATCTGGAAGACCTCCGACGGCCTCTCCTACGAGCAGACCGTCCTGACGCCGCCCACGGAGGAGGACGACCCCGCCAGCCAGCAGTACGGCGCCACGGTCGTCCGCCTCCGCCAGGCCAACGGCCTCTTCCTCGCCTTCGTCCTCCGCTACAAGAGTACCGAGCAGGCCATGGACATCGCCCTCGCCTACTCGTGGGACGGCGGCTGCTGGAACAAGGTGGAGGGCCCCGTCTTCGCGGAGAACGGCCCCTTCGGCTCCTTCGACGCGGGATGCATCAACGTCGCCTACGACGAAATGCATCCGCTCATGTCCTCCATCGAGGAGGGCAACGACGTCATCCAGATTCTCGGCCGCGTGGACGCCTTCTACCACTTCCAGGCCGCCCAGATCACCTGCTTCGTGCCGGACGTGGAGCGCGTGACGGCCGACTTCCTCCACAAGACGCTGGGGCCGCGCGGCATCGAGAAGTGGCCGTTCTTCCAGGAGGCGGGCGGCTACGAGGGACTCGCCGACCACTGCCACAAGGCCGGCGGCAGCCTCGCCTACGCGCGCTACCGCAAGGACGGCTGGTTCAAGGCGGTCGCAGGCGCGGAGGGCGCGGAAGCCACCACCCTCGCCGTCACCGCCAAGGGCCGCCTGCTGGCCAACGTCAAGGTCGGCGCGAACGGCCATGCGGAATTCGCGCTAGTGGACGCCGCCGGCAAGGCCATCGAGGGCTTCACGAAACGGCTGGAAGGCGGCACGGACGCCGCCGAGGCGCCCCTCTTCGACACGCTGCCCGCCCAGCCCTTCCGCGTCCGCCTCCAGATGGCCGACGCGGAATTATATTCCCTCATCTTCGCAGGGGAATGATTGACAGATGACGGGGATGCCCTCCTCCCCGATGCCCGCATTCACACCAGGCAGGGGTTCGGGGGCGCCAAGCCCCCGTCGCTTGTACCCCCGCACGGAAAAACTCCACCCCAATAACACCACCCACAAGGAACCCGCGCCATGCATTTCAACCACCAGTGGATCGACTACGCCGTCGTCGCCATCTACACCACCGTCGTCATCGCCATCGGCATCTACTTCTCGCGGGAGAAGAAGAACGCGGAGACCTATCTGCTGGGCGGACGGAGCATGCCGGCGTGGGCGGTGGGCATCGCCTCGATGATGGCGCTCTTCAGCTCCATCTCCATCGTCGCCTCGCCCGGCGAGACCTACAACCACGGCCTGACCCTCAACTTCCTCGGCTCCTTCGTCGGCCCCTTCCTCTCCATCCCATGCTACATGCTCTTCGCGCGCTTCTACTTCCGCCTGAAGAGCTTCACCCCCTACGAGTACCTCGAATACCGCTACGACCGCTCCGTGCGCGGCATCGTCGCCTTCTCCAGCTTCTACACGCGCGTCATCTACATCGCCATGGTCCTCTTCACCTCCTCCAAGATCTTCGCGGGCGCCTTCGGCTGGCCGACGTGGTTCTCCATCCTGCTGGTGGCCGTCGTGGGCGTGACCTGCTGCTTCATCGGCGGCAGCAAGGCCATCGTCTGGACGGACGTCTTCCAGGCCTTCATCACCTTCGGCGGCCTCATCGCCATCGTGGTCATCCTCTGCGTCAAGATCAAGGGCGGCGCATGGGAGGCCGTCCACACGGCGTGGATCAACGGCCACGGCATGCCGCAGTTCCGCCAGGCGGAATTCTACACGCTCTCCCCCTACGTGCGCCTCCTCTTCTGGCTGCTGCTGTGGGGCATGATCTCAGGCGTGCTGGTGGACGCGTGCAGCAACCAGATGGCCATCCAGCTCTACCTGAGCTGCAAGAACTGGAAGGAGGGCCTCAAGTCGCAGCTGGTCTCCATCTTCTCCGGCATGGCCACCAGCGTCCTGCTGACCTTCATCGGCTGGGCCCTCTGGACATACTACCACCAGAACCCCAACCCCGAAATCGGCTTCAACCAGGGCGACAACGCCTTCTTCATCTTCATCCGCGACTATCTGCCGACGCCCTTCGCGGGCCTCTTCATGGCGGCGATGCTGGCGGCCATCATGAGCACGGTCAGCGGCGCCACCAACTCCATGGCCGGCCTGTGGGTGCGCGAGTTCCACCGCAAGTTCATCAACAAGAACATGAGCGAGGCCAAGGAGTTCCAGGTGCTGCGCATCGCCACCGTCGTCATCGGCGTCTTCGGCACGCTGCTGGCGCTGGCGCTGGACTACTCCGGCAAGTGGCTGCAGCAGTCCGTCTCGGAGGTCGGCACCCTCTTCTACCTGCTGGGCGCCGCCATCCTGCCCGCCTACCTCTACGCCGTCCTCTCCAAGCGCGCCAACTCCAAGCTGGTCTGGGCCATCACCATCTTCGCCCTCGGCGAGACCATCGCGTGGAACTGCTGGTACGCGCTCTCGCGCTCCTCCCTGCACGCCTACGAGAACGACCCGTCCGTCGGCTTCGGCTGGGCAGGCCCCCTGCCCGCCATCCACGTCTGGCCCTACCTGCTGGCGGGCGCCGTGCTGCTGCTGCCGTTGCTGAAGGCCTCGTGGCGAAAGCGCCGCACCCTCGCCATCACCTGCTCCGCCATCAGCATGGTCCTCCTCGGCCTCGGCTGCGGCATGCTCATCTGGTATCTCTACAGCAACACCCTCATCAACGAAGTGCCGCGCGCCCGCAGCTTCAGCTTCGGCCTCCCGATCCCCCTCATCCTCGGCTTCATCATCCTCCGCTTCTGCCCCGTCCAGCCGCGCGAAAAGTGGCAGGGCCTCGTCGTCGGCAGCCTCAACGACGAAATCCTCTCCGAAAAGAAGGACTGACGCCATGGGAACCCTCCCCTTCGCCATCTACAGCGACTTCTGCGACCGCGGCGGCGAGGCGCGACGCTGGTGCCATCTGGCCGCGCAGGCCGGATTCACACATCTCCATTGGGGCCATGAATTCGCCTCCGAAAAGCCGCACGCCGACGCCGAGCTGGCGGGAATCGGCCTCTGGCTCCTGGAGGAGGGGCTCGGCGTCGTGGACATCCACGCCAGCGCCGGCGGCAAGTACCAGTGGACTTCCACGGACGACGCGCTGCGCCTGCCCGCCCTCGACCTCGTGCGCGACGCCCTCCGCATGCATCAGGCGTGGGGCGCCAGCGGCGCCGTCGTCGTCCATCCCGCCTATCTGGACGAGCGGCGGCTGGCGGCGGACGGCGCGGCGGCCTACCGCCGCGAGACCGAGGCCCGCTACGACGCGATGCGCCGCTCCCTCGACACGCTCCTGCCCGAATTTGCAGCCGCAGGGTGCGTTCTGGCGCTGGAGAACCTGCCAGGCGACAACGGCGAACTGCTCGACCGCATTCTGGCGGAGTATCCGACGGCGACGCTCGGCTACTGCTTCGACAGCGGCCACGCCCACATGCACACGCCCCACCAGGGCTACGCCATCGCGGAGCGCCACGCGGGGCGCATGGCCGCCATCCACCTCCACGACAACGACGGCGTGAAGGACCTCCACATGCCGCCCTGCTTCGACAACGGCAATGTGGACTGGCCCTACGTCCTGCGCCTCGTCCGCCATTCCGCCTACAAGGACATCCTCAGCTTCGAGTTCTCCTTGCGTTCCACGCACTTCCATCGGCCGGGAACCGCCTACTACAACCTTCCCGAAGCGACCATCCGCCAGTTCCTGCAGGAGGCGCACGCCCAATGCCAGCGCCTCGCCGAAGAATACGCCGCCCTAGATTAGTCCACAAAACACACGAAACACGCAAAATAAAACATTAAATCAACCTTCTTTTTTGTGCATTTTGTATGTTTTGTGTATTTTGTGGACTGAATTAACCATGAACGCCCCCCACGATTTCCATCTGCACACGAACCTGTCGCGCTGCGGACAGCCGACGGCGACGCCCGAGGCGCAGCTCGCCGCGCTGGAAGCCGCAGGCATCCGCGAGGCCTGCTTCACCGACCACACATGGGACACGGCCGTCCCCGGCGGCAACAGCTGGTACAGCGGACAGACGGTGGAGCGCCTCCTGCCTCTCCGTGAAAAGTTGCATCAGCTCCAGAAGGGCACCGCCGTCAAGCTCCATTTCGGCTGCGAGACGGAACTGCAGGACGACGGCACCGTCGGCCTCCATCCCGACCACGCCAGCCTCTTCGAGTTCATCCTCATCCCCCACAACCACTTCAACTTCGCCGGCCTCACGCGCCCCGCCGACCTGACCGACAGCGCGGAGATAGCGCGCCTGCTCGTGCGCCACTTCCGCCACTGCTGCGACACGGTCCCCTTCCCCTTCGCCTTCGCCCACCCCTTCACCCCCATCGGCTACTTCGACCGACATGAGGAAATACTTAACTTATTGACAGACAAGGAGTTAGAGACATGCTTCGCGGCGGCCGCAGCCAGAGG
>CACZQQ010000340.1 GCA_902783355.1 uncultured bacterium | reverse complement strand
TGGCTGACCTGGGCCGCGTCCAGGCCGGCTACCGTGCCAATCTGACCCTTCTGGACGAGCAGTTCAATGTGGCGGCCGTCTTCATCGACGGCCAGAGACGCATCTAACAATCTGCAATTCAACTAGTTATGGAAAACTACACCATCCTCGCGAAGGAACAGCTCTCCGCCAACGTTTTCCAGATGCGCCTCTATGCGCCTGCCGTCGCCAAGGCCCGCAAGCCTGGCCAGTTCATCCTCCTCTCCCTTGACGAGGACTACGGCGAGCGCATTCCGCTGACCATCGCCGACGCCGACGAGGCCGAAGGCAGCATCACCATCATCTTCCAGACCGTCGGCTATACGACGACGGAGCTGTCGAAACGCGAAGTCGGGCAGCGTCTGGCGGTCATTCTGGGGCCACTGGGGCGGCCGACCGCCATCGGCAAGGTGGGGCGCGTGGTCTGCGTGGGCGGCGGCATCGGCGTGGCGCCGCTGAATCCCATCGCGCAGGCCTTCAAGGCCGCCGGCAACCACGTGACATGCATCATCGGCGCCCGCACGAAGGAGCTTGTCATCATGGAGTCCCTCATGCGCTCCTATGCGGACGAGGTGGTCGTCTGCACCGACGACGGCTCCTACGGCCGCAAGGCGGTCGTCACCGCGCCCCTGAAGGAGCTCTGCGAGGGCCCCGAGCCGCCCGACCTGGTCATCGCCATCGGGCCGCCCATCATGATGAAGTTCTGCGTGGAGACGGTGCGCCCCTTCGAGCGGATTCCCATTGTCGTCTCCCTCAACACCATCATGGTGGACGGCACCGGCATGTGCGGCGGCTGCCGCGTCCCCATCGGCGGCCAGACCAAGTTCGTCTGCGTCGACGGGCCCGAGTTCGACGGCCGCCTTGTCGACTTCGACGCCATGATGCAGCGCCTCCGCCTCTTCAAGCCGCAGGAGCGCCGGATGGCCGAGCACGGCTGCCACCTCCTGAACGTCGAGGAGCAGCGCGCCCTTGCCGCACAAAAGTAGACACATCAACATAGGGTCAAGAACCGTGAAAAGCCGAGAAGAACTGGAGCGCGCCGCGCAGGCGGCGCTGGATGCCTTCGAGGGCACCGCACGCACAGCGAAGGAGCGCATGGCGCTGCCGCAGCAGGAGATGCCCAGCCAGGAGCCCGCCGTGCGGCGCCGCAACACCGCCGAGGTCGCGGAGGGCTACACGGCCGCCCAGGCCGTCCTGGAGGCGAACCGCTGCCTGCAGTGCCCCACGCAGCCCTGCCGCGAAGGATGCCCTGTCAAGCTGCCCATCCGCGATTTCGTGCACGCCATCGCGCAGCGCGATTTCGACGGGGCGCTGGCGACCATCCGCGAGCACAGCCTGCTGCCGGCCATCTGCGGTCGCGTCTGCCCGCAGGAGAAGCAGTGCCAGAAGCAGTGCACCATGGGCAAGCTGCTGAAGTCGCCCGCGAAGGCGGTGGCCATCGGCCGTCTGGAGCGCTTTGTGGCGGACAACGGGAAGGCGTCCGGCCTGCCGTCGGTCGCGGCGGCCACGGGCAAGCGCGTGGCGGTCGTGGGCAGCGGCCCGGCCAGCCTGGCCTGCGCCGCCGATGTGCGCCGCGCCGGCCACGAGGTGACCGTCTTCGAGGCCTTCCACAAATTTGGCGGCGTTCTGCAATACGGGATTCCGGAGTTCCGTCTGCCGAAGCGGATTGTGAACGCGGAGGTGGACGGGCTTCGCCAGATGGGCGTCCATTTCGAACCCAACTGCCTCATCGGGCGCACGATTACGCTGCCGTCTCTCATCGCGGACTACGACGCGGTCTTCCTGGGGCTTGGCGCAGGCCTGCCCAAATTCATGGGTATTCCCGGAGAACAGCTGCCGGGCGTCTTCTCCGCCAACGAATTCCTGACGCGCGCCAATCTCATGCGCGCCTACGACAAGGCGCACGCCGTCACCCCGCTGCCGGAGGTGCGCCGCGTGGCGGTCTGCGGCGGCGGCAATGTCGCCATGGACGCCGCGCGAACCGCGTTGCGCCTGGGCGCCGAGGAGGTCTATCTGGTCTATCGGCGCTCCCGCGGCGAGATGCCCGCCCGCGCCGAGGAGGTTGAGCATGCCGAAGAGGAGGGCGTCGTCTTCAAGAT
>CACZQQ010000339.1 GCA_902783355.1 uncultured bacterium | reverse complement strand
CTACGACAGCCTCTTCGTCCCCAATTTCGCCCGCAATCGCTCCCCCATCACGCTGCTGACCCCTGCTGAGGGCGCGCAGATGTTCAGCCACGCCGTGGACAATGACGGGCGGCCGCTGGGCTGCACAGGGACGCTTTTCCGCAACCGCCTGGGCGGCAGAGTATTCGTCCACGCCTTCACCTATGATCCGCACGCCGAGTCGACTTCCTTCTGCACGCCGTTGCGGCTGGAGGCCCTGCGGCAGATGCTGGACTTCCTCGACGGTGGCACGGGCGCAATCCCCCTGCGGCTCACAGGCGACGGCGTCTGCCCCTATCCGCTGCGCCGCGATCTGGCCGACGGGCGGACGCTCGTCGGCTTCATGAACTTCTCCAACGACCCATGGGAGGAGTTCACCTTCCAGATGCCTGACGCAGACGCCTTCGACGGCGCCGAGACGCTGGAAGGCGCGGCGTGGCTGCCGCAGCCCCTGCACTTTGCGGAGGGCGGCCGCTGGACGCTGCGCCGCACCGTCCGCCCCAAGGAGGCCTTCTTCGTATTGCTGCACCGCAGGGACGCGGCACTTGAGGCCGCGCATGATATCATTCAGCTTGAAGCAGATACATGCTTCAAGGACACGGCGTTCCCGCTGGCCTTGCTGACGCAGGAAGGTGCCCAGCCGACGCCGCCGGAGTGCCGTCGCCACCGGCACGATTTCCACGAGTTGCTCATCCTGTGCAAGGGGCATTTGCGCCTCCTTGGCGGCGAAAGGAGAATGGAGATGGATGCGGGCGACGTGGCGCTGATTCCTCCTGGAACAGTCCATGCTCTCAATGGCGCCGACGGAGCCGTTTGGTCGGATGTGCGCTTCGCGCCCCTGGCGCTGCCTTTCATCCGCGAGGCCGCCGCCGCCCATCCGCTCTTCAGCAATCCGCTCAGGCCGTGCCATCTGGACGAGATTGAATTCCGCCATGGCCTGGAACTGCTACGGCAAATTGATGGCGCGCTGGCGACGCGCCGCCCCGACGGCAGGCTCGCCGCGCTGACAGCCTTCGCCAAATTGCTGAAACTCATGGCTCCCGACGACAAGGATGAACAGGCGCCGGAGACGCAGCTCCTGCTACGGCTTGGCAAGGCGGTCGCCATCATCGAAGGGCAGTACGGGCGGCGCCTGACCGTCGAGGAACTGGCGGCCAGCGTCAACGCCTCCGTGCGCAATTTCCAGCGGCTCTTCATGCAGGCCTTCGGGACCTCCCCGATGGACTATCTGCTGGAGGTGCGGCTCAACCACGCTGAGCAGTTGCTCGTCCAGGGGCGCCTCGCCATCGGCGAAATCGCGTACTGCTGCGGCTTCGCCGGGGCCAGCAGGTTCGCCGGCTGCTTCAAGCGCAAGTTCGGCTTGACACCGCAGGAATACCGCAACCACCTCAAACAACTTGGATTTGCGCGATAGACCTCTTTTGGCGCAATCAAGATACTCTTTGGCGCGATTTGGATATTGTCTTTATTTGGAAGTCACTTATATTTGGAAAGTGACAGGCGGCCAATGCCTTTGGTTCGCCTGCGCCCCGCTGCGCCGTTGCGGCGGTGTTCCTCCAACCAATATGCCACCAAGGAGCTTCCCGATGAAAAACACCTCTCTTTTCTGGAAAGTGCGCCATTGTTTCACCTTGATTGAACTGCTCGTGGTCATCGCCATCATCGCGATTCTGGCGGCCATGCTGCTGCCGGCGCTGGCGAAGGCGCGCGCGAAGGCGCGCTCCATCAGCTGCGTCTCGCGGCAGAAGCAATGCAGTCTGGCGCAGGTGATGTATGCCGACGACAACAACAACTTCGGCTATGCCTGCAGCGACGTCACCAGCGTGCCGGATGGCGCCTACGCCAAGTCCGGCTTCACCCACCTCTTCTACTGGGGCGGCATGCATGTCTGGGGGAAGTACATCCCCGAGTGGTCGGACGCCATGAGCTGCCCCTCCATCAGCAACAAACTGAAGAAGGTGCGCATCCACGGCAGCAAGACGGACGACCAGTACTACCTGACCTACGGCACCTTCTACACCTATCCGACGCAAAAGTACTTGACCACCAGCAGCGGCATCCGCGCCTATGTCTTCAACAGCCTTCCCTCCCCCGCCAACTTCCCCATCCTGGCCGACTCCTTCACCACTGACTCAGGCATCGGCGACGACGGCAAGAACACCCAGCTGGCCCAGATCGGTCTGGATAACCTCCACGCCCGCCACAACGCCTGCATCAACCTCGCCTTCGCGGACGGCCACGTCCAGACCATGCGGCCGCAGACCCTCGAGACCGCCGACTACATGTACACCCCCGACATGCCCGGCGGCTACGGCTACCTGAAGGTCTGGGACGAATCCGGCACGCAGCTGGTGACCTACTATCCGTGACACGGCCAACCTTTCTCCTGAGGACACACGATGAAAGCGAAACGACATCCGCTGGTTCTGCTGGCCTGCCTGGCCATGTTCACCATAGCCGCCCGCGCCGTCGAGGACGTGGGGCCGGACGGCTGGAAGCCCTGGGAGG
>CACZQQ010000338.1 GCA_902783355.1 uncultured bacterium | reverse complement strand
GGCGGCATGATGGGCGGCGGCATGATGTAGCCCTTCCCTTGGCGGCGGCTTTCGGCCTCCGCCCCTTCTCAACCCCTTGGACATTTCGGGGGCAATCCCCATAACCGATTTAATTGAAATCATAAGCAACAAGTAGGGCTCGGTCCCCCGCCTCGGCGGGGGGACGGGTCGAATCCAGACAACAAAGGAAACTTTGTCCATGAAGAAGACACGTGCCATTCTTGCAGCGCTGCTGCTCGTTTTCTCTGCCGCCGGACGGCTCGCCCTGGGCCAGCAATCGGCGGCGCAAGAGGCGAACCTGGCTGAAATGAGCCAGAAAGAGGCGCAGCTGGCCCTCGAGGAGGCGGCGGCCCAGGCGGCCGAAGGCGACATCATCCTTGCCAAGGACGGCAAGGAGGCCTACCAGAGGTGGCTGGAGAAGCAGACGACCTCCTTCCTGCTGAAGCGCATCGAAGGGCGCCTCAAGGTCGTCAACGCCTCCGTGGACAAGATCAACCAGGCGCTGGCGGGCGGCGACATTCCGGCGGCCCAGGCGCTCCTGAACGCCGAGGGCGAGGCGGAGAAGTGCATCACCGACGCCGACAACATCAACAACCTGCTCTTCACCCGTACGGGGCTGACCACCACGGAGCGCGAGGCGCTCACCTCCTTCCGCCAGCAGCTGGACCAGGTGCGCTCGAACATGCTTGACGCGCGCGCCGAGCTGAAAAGCCAGCGCCAGCAACTGAGCACCGGCCAGGTCCTCGCCTCCGTGAAGGACGTCTTCAGCCAGGCGGAAACCCATTTCGCCGCCGCGGAGGACACCATCAACAGCGCCCAGAAGAGCTTCAGCGTCACCGAGACGATGCAGGCGTTGAAGAGCTGCTATGCGGCCCAGGACCAGTTGAAGCAGGCGCTTGACATCCTCTACCGCTACAAGGCGGAGCAGGGCGCGGACTTCGCCACGGTCAGCGACGATTTCGAGGCCATGGTCACCCGGGCCGAGAAGCTGCGCATCGACCTCTCCATGATGCTCTCCGAAATCTACACCCAGTTCGCCCGCAACGAAACCAACAGCAGCTGGAACATCATGGCCATCAAGGAGATGGTCTCCGCCACGCGCCTTTCCGACGACGATCTGACCCGCCTGGTGGGCAACCGTGCGGAGGAGCTGAAGGAGGAGAAGGTGGCCGAGGCGCTCCTGCAGGTCGACCCGAACGGCGCGCTGAATCTCGAGGAGCGCCTGAGGCTGGAGGACGAGCTGGCTGACCTGAGCACGGTCGAGACGCCTGTCCTGACCCCCGCCAGGCTGGACAAGTACACCAGCCGGATCAAGGGCCAGTTCCGCCTGATCAACGACCTGAAGCTCCAGGCCGCCACGAGCGAGGCCGCCCTCATGCCCGAGAAGGAGAGGATCGACCAGCAGATTCGCATCGCCCTCAAGAGCGGCCAGCTCTACATGCAGAACGGCAGCTTCTTCCAGGCCCGCGAGCAGTTCGAGCAGGTCCTTGTCGAGGACCCCTACAACATCCAGGCCATCCGCAGCCTGGCGAAGCTGGACGCGGCCATGGAGCACGCCGCCAACGAGAAGCTCGACACCCTCATCAAGGACCGCATCTCCGAGGTCCGCTGGGCCTGGTCCGAGCCCGTGACCCCGCTGATGCAGGGCTCCGGCACCACCAACAGCACCGACACCATCCGCAAGAGCGAGGACTCCCACGGCGTCAACAAGAAGCTCGACGAGATCATCATCCAGAACCTGACCATCGACAACGAGACCCTGGGCGACGTCCTGACCGACATCCTGCCCCGTGAAATCAAGCGGGCCGACCCCGAGGGCGAAGGCATCAACATCGTCCCGATGCTCCAGCCTGTGGCTGACGCGGGCGACGCCGGCTACATTCCCACCGGCTATGCCAGCGGCAACGGCGAGGGCGGCGGCACCGGCACCGGCGATGGCAGCACCGGCGGCGGCCGCATGATGAACGGCGGCGGCGGCATGGGCGGCGGCATGGGCGGCGACCCCGGCATGGGCATGAACGCCGGCATGGGCATGAACGCCGGCATGAACGACATGGGCTACAACGACGGCATGGGGACCACCTCCAGCCTCGTCACCAGCGCCAGCGGCCTGGCCACCGCCGAAGACCTCTCCCAGAAGCTGGTCAACTACCGCCTCACCAATGTCACGCCGCGCGAAGTGCTGGACATGCTCCGCTTCCAGTTCGGCGTCCGCGTCCGCGTCTACAAGTCCTCCGTCATCGTGGCCCATCGCTGGATTGAGATGGATCCCATGGAGACGCGCTTCTACAACGTCGAGGCCGGCGTCTTCGACACGCCCCGCACCCGCTCCAAGATGTCCAGCCTGCCCTCCTCCTTCGGCGGCAGCGGCAGCGACAGCAGCGGCAGCAGCAGTAGCAGCAGCGACGACGACGACGATGACGACGACGATGACGACGACGATGACGACGATGACGACGACAACAGCGATGACGACGACGACGACAGCGACAGCGGCACCCGTGGCCAGTCCTCCCGCTACTACGCCAAGAAGCACGAAAGCGAGAAGTACGGCAAGTACTACCATGTGGAGAAGATCTTCCAGGCCATGGGCGTCCCCCTGGCGAATGGCGCCTCCATCACCTACTACCATCGCCTTGGCAAGCTGATCGTCCACCACACGCCTGAATACCAGCGTGTCATCGCGGAGCTGCTTGAGGAGCTCAACAAGCAGCCGCAGCTGGTCTCCATCGAGGCCAAGTTCGTCGAAATCGCGCAGACCGACCTGGAATCCCTGGGCTTCGAGTGGAGCTTCAACGACGGCGGCTACACCTACCGCAGCGCCAGCGCCGACACCAAGCCCGCGCTGGTCGACGGCCGCGGCACGGCCCATACCGGCAGCTTCATGATGGGCGTCGGCACCCAGCGCCTCAGCGACAGCATCAAGATCGGCAACGGCGTGCGCTTCATCAACGAGGTCCTGCCGAACGCCTCCGTCGCCGATTCACTGCTGAACGTCTACTCCGTCCTGGGCAACTACGCCTTCAGCACGGTCATCCACGCCCTGAAGCAGTCCTCCAACACGGACGTCCTCTCCGCGCCGAAGGTGACGACGATCTCCGGCAAGACGGCCCAGCTGAAGGTCGTCACGCAGCGCAATTTCGCCAGCGCGTGGAACAAGGCCGAGTTCAACACGACGACCACCGACGGCGTGTCCACCACCAACTACACGCCGCCGACCCCCAGCAGCTGGAAGACCGTTTCTCTGGGCGTGCTGCTTGACGTGACCCCCACCGTCTCTCCCGACAACTTCTC
>CACZQQ010000337.1 GCA_902783355.1 uncultured bacterium | reverse complement strand
GGCGGCGGATCCATGGGCGGCAGCGCCATGCCGTCGGGGACCTCCTCCGGCGGCAGTTGCGCCGCCAGCAGCAGGCGCAGCCGCGCCAGAGCGTGCCCCTGGTTCTGGTGCTGCGAACGGCTGGCGTCGTCCTCCACGGCAATGCCGCTGGCCACATGGACGAGCCGCACGGCGGAAGAGGTCTTGTTGCGCTTCTGGCCGCCGGGCCCCGTGCCGCGGGCGACCTGACGCGAACAGTGCCGCAGAAGCCCCGCGTCGTCCAGCGACAGCAGCGCGTATTTGCCGATGGGTTCACCCATGGATGAAGCTGTCCAGCTTGAAGAGGCGCGCGGCGTTGTCCCACAGGATGGCCTGCTTCTCGCCGTCGGAGAGGCCCGTCGAGGTGACCTCGGCGATGGACCTGGCCGGCTCCGTCCAGGGGGCGTCCGTCCCGAAGAGGACGCGGGAGGCGCCGTGCTTGCGGATGATGCGCTCGAACTGCCCCTGGTCGGTCATCCACATCTTGGCGAAGGAGGTGTCCAGATAGACGGGCGCCCCCGCGAGGGCGGCCTCGACCTCGTCCCAGTCCAGCCAGCCGCCGAGATGCGCGCAGACGATGGTCAGGCGCGGGAAGCGGCGCGCCAGTTCGGCGAAGTCGGCGGGGCGCGAGTGGCGCTGTCCAGGGAAGCCGACGTCCAGGCCGGCATGGAAGAGGACAGGAAGCCCCGCCGCCGCAAGCGCCTCCCAGAGGGGCGTCAGGCGGCTGTCCAGCGGCGAGAAGCCCTGGTACTCCGGATGGAGCTTCACGCCGTGGAGGCCGAGTTCACGGATGTGGCCGACCTCCTGGAGGAGCTCCTCGACGGGGGCGCTGGGGTAGAGGCCGCCCAGGGAGAGATGCGGCCAGACGTTGGTCTCGGCGGCGTGGCGGTTGAGGGAGGCCATCTGCTTGGCACTGGTGGCCACGGGGCAGTTCATCCAGCCGCAGACGCCGCCCGCGAGTTCCTTGCGCGCATGGTCGGCCAACGTGCCGTCGTGGAAGGCGGGCACCCCGTGCGAGAGGATGCGCAGATGTTCGATGGCGCGGTGCGCCACGTTGTCGGGAAAGACATGGGTATGTACGTCAAAAACACGCATTTTCTTTATCTCCAACATATTACATTAGAAGGCACGGACCTGCGCGATGTCCGTCGCGTTGGTGAGGACCATGGCGAGGCGGTCAAGGCCGATGGCGGTTCCGGCGGCCTGGGGGAAGCCCTTCCAGAGGGCGTTCATGTAGCCCTGGTCCATGGGGTAGACGGGGCGGCCGTCGGCCTCACGCAGGTCGGCGGTGGCCTGGAAGCGACGCTCCTGTTCGGCGGCGTCGGCCAGCTCCGTGCAGGCGTTGCCCAGCTCAAGCCCCGCCACGTAGAGCTCCCATCGTGCGACAACGCCTTTCTTTCCAGGAAGTTCCGCTGAGAGGCCGCTGCACTCCATGGGGTATTCGGTCAAAAAGAGCGGCGCCTCTGTCCCAAGGTGCGGCTCGACCTCGTTGCAGAGAAGCTCCTCGAAGTCGCCGCCGTCGATGGCCTCCCGCAAGGAACGCGAGGCAAACCTGTCGAAGGCGTCCGCGACGGTCAGACGCTCCCACGGCCGCCCGAAGTCGATCTCATGTCCGCGGAAGGGAAGGACAGTCCTGCCGTGATGGATGGCCTCCACGGCCTTGAGGACCATGCCGCGCGCGTCCTCCATGAGCGTCTCCCAGTCGCCGCCGACGCGGTACCATTCAAGCATGGTGAACTCGACGCGGTGATGATCGCCAGATTCGCCCGCGCGAAAACACGGCCCCGTCTCGTAGATTTTTTCATAACCTGCTGCAAGCAAACGCTTTAGATGCAATTCAGGAGAAGTCCGAAGCCAATGGCCGCCCCCCGACGGAACGGCGTCGATGTAATCTTCAAGGGCGGGGCACGGCAGCCGGACGGGGCTTTCGACCTCCAGGAAGCCGGCCTCGCGGAACCACTGGCGCAGGGCGGCCATCAGGGCGGCACGGGCCTCAAGGCGCGGCCGCCGTGCCCTCAAATCCGCCTCGTCCGCCAGCGCGGCGGCCACATTGCGCTCAAATTGCAGTTGCGTACCCATGTTCAGGCATTAAATTGTGTCGATTTCGCCTTTTGACGCGGCATTTCGCTAAATATCATACCACACACGCATTTTTTCAGGAGAAAGCATGAAAATCGCACGTCTTTTTCTGATTCTTCTTGTCTG
>CACZQQ010000336.1 GCA_902783355.1 uncultured bacterium | reverse complement strand
TGGACACGCCTCCTGACAAGCGCAAGCTGCAGGGGCTCCAGGAGGTCATGGTCGACACCTTCCCGCCGAAGAACTCCGGCAACAGCAACGCCTTTGGCGTCGAGTTCCTGCGCTACGAGGTGGTCGAGCAGGACCGCGACCTGCCGATGCTGCTCAAGTCGGGCGGCAGCTACCAGGCGGACATCTACGCGGTCTTCCGCATGAAGGGCGCCTCCTCGAAGGACATCAAGGAGGAGCGCATCCTGATGTGCCGCATGCCGCTGATGACCGAGAGCGGCTCCTTCATCATCAACGGGTCGGAGCGCGTCATCGTCAGCCAGCTGCACCGCTCCCCGGGCATCTGCTTCGAGGTGAACAAGCACCCCAGCGGCAAGCAGATCTACTCCTTCAAGATCATCGCCGACCACGGCGCCTGGCTTGAGGTCCAGTTCGACATCAAGGACATGATGTACATCTACCTGGACCGCAAGCGCCGTCGTCGCAAGTTCCTCATTTCCACGTTGCTGCGCGCTTTCGGGTGCAACGGGAACCGCGAATTGCTCGACGAGGTGTACGGCGTCGAGGAGCTCAAGGTCGTGGATTTGCTGGCGAAGGAGAACCCCGAGTTCTACACCACGGCGGAGGCGGTCCTGGATCCGCAGGACAAGAAGAGCGAGCTGGTGGAGGCGCTTGAGGCGCTCGACATCTCCAAGCTGGAGCTCCTGCAGGACGCCGGCGTCAAGACGATTCCCGTGGTGCGCACCGACAAGATCGGCGACTATTTCATCAACTGCCTGCGCAGCGACACGACAGTCACCTGCGAGGATGCCCAGAAGGAGATCTTCAAGCGGATGCATCCGAGCGACCCTGTGAGCGCGGCCAGCGCCAAGCAGCATTTCGAGCGCCAGTTCATGGACGAGCACCGCTATGACCTGGGCCTCGTGGGCCGCTTCAAGATGAACCAGAGCCTGGGCATCAACGTGCCGGAGACCACCCGCACGCTGACCAAATATGACATCGCGGCCGCCATCCGCCGCCTCATGGAGCTCTACAAGACCAATGGCAAGGCGGACGACATCGACCATCTCTCCCGCCGACGCATCCGCACCATCGGCGAGCTGCTGCAGAACCAGTGCCGCGTGGGCCTGGCCCGCGTGGCGCACTCCGCCCGCGAACGCATGAAGACCCTGCACACGGAGACGGGCACGGTCCAGATCAACAAGCTCATCAACACCAAGGGCTTCGAGAGCGCGGTGCACGACTTCTTCCAGCACAACCAGCTCTCCCAGTTCATGGACCAGACCAACTGCCTCTCCGAGCTGACCAACAAGCGGCGCATCTCCGCCCTGGGCCCCGGCGGCCTCATGCGCGAACGCGCCGGCGCCCAGGTCCGCGACGTCCATCCCAGCCACTACGGCCGCATCTGCCCCATCGAGACGCCCGAAGGCCCCAACATCGGCCTCATCTCCTCCCTGGCCCTCTACGCCCAGATCGACCGCTTCGGCTTCATCATGACGCCCTACTGCAAGGTCTCCAAGGGCGCCGTCAAGATGGACAAGAAGGGGAATCCCGAGATCGTCTACATGAAGGCGGACGAGGAGGAGAGCCACGTCATCGCGCAGGCCAACGCCCCCCGCGACGAGAAGGGCGCCTTCATCAACGACTACGTGCTGGGCCGCCAGTTCGGCGAGGCCGGCGAGTTCCCCAAGGACAAGGTCGAGTACATCGACGTCTCCCCCAAGCAGATGATCTCCGCGGCCGCCAGCGTCATCACCTTCCTGGAGCACAATGACGCCAACCGCGCGCTGATGGGCTGCAACATGCAGCGCCAGGCCCTCCCGCTGATGAAGCCGGAGCGCCCGCTGGTCGGCACCGGCATGGAGGCCGCCATCGCGCGCTACTCCCACGCCATCGTCGTCGCCAAGCGCGCCGGCGTCGTCGCCTGGGCGGACGGACAGCGCATCGTGGTGACCCCCAACGGCAAGCTGCCCAAGGACCTCGACGTGCAGGCGCAGCGCCTCAATGTCGACGACGAGAAGAAGCAGATCTACGTGCTGTACAAGTTCCTGCGCAGCAACGGCAACACGCTTGTCAACCAGCGCCCCATCGTCCGCGTGGGCGACAAGGTGACCGAGGGGCAGCCCATCGCGGACGGCGCCTGCACCGACGAGGGCGAGCTGGCTCTGGGCCGCAACGTCCTGGTGGCCTTCATGCCGTGGCGCGGCTACAACTTCGAGGACGCCATCATCATCAGCGAGAAGCTGGTCCAGGACGACGTCTACACTTCCGTCCACATCAACCTGCAGGAGGTGGAGGCCCGCGACACCAAGCAGGGGACGACGGAGGAGATCACCCGCGACATCCCGAACGTCTCGCAGGAGGCCCTCAGCAACCTGGACACCGAGGGCGTCATCCGCATCGGCGCGGTCGTCGAGGCCGGCGACGTGCTGGTGGGCAAGGTGACGCCGAAGAACGACGGCGACCTGCAGCCCGAGGAGCGTCTGCTGAAGGCCATCTTCGGCGAGAAGGCCTCCGACGTGAAGGACACCTCGCTGAGGGCCGACAACGGCAACGACGGCGTGGTGATGGACGTCTACCAGCACCGTCCGCAGGACGCCAGCAAGGCGCGCCTGAGCAAGCGCGACCTGAAGAGCCGCCAGGACGAGACGCGCCTGGCCTACCGCAACGCGAAGGAGAGCATCATCTCCGAGCTGGTGAAGGAGCTCAGCGAGGTCTACCTGGGCCAGAAGCTGCTCTATCCCGTGCGCTCCGAGGATCCCGCCAGCCACGAGGTGCGCGAGATCATCGCGGCCGACCGCAAGATCACCAAGCAGATGCTGACGGAGCTGGCCCGCGCCTACGACACCTACCAGATGCACGACTGCCCCGAGAAGGAGCGCATCGAGGAGATCATCCGCGGCTTCAGGGGCAAGCTGCGCGACAACGACCAGTGCTGCAAGGAGGCCATCGAGCTGCTGCAGCGCAACGACGGCGCCGACCCCGGCGTCATCAAGAGCGTGAAGGTCTACATCGCCGCCAAGCGCCGCCTTTCCATCGGCGACAAGATGGCCGGCCGCCACGGCAACAAGGGCATCGTCTCCAAGATCGTCCCCGTGGCCGACCTGCCTTACATGGCGGACGGTACGCCGGTGGAGATCATCCTAAACCCGCTGGGCGTCCCCTCCCGAATGAACATCGGCCAGATCTTCGAGACGCATGTCGGCTGGGCCGCCAAGATCCTTGGCATCAACGTGGCGACGCCCTCCTTCGACGGCCTGCCCGAGAAGCGCATGGTGGACCTGCTGGAGCGCGCGCGCCTTGTGCAGATCGCCAAGGCGGCGGGCGTCGAGATTCCCGAGGAGATCACGCTGGCGCTCCGCCAGGTGGAGGGCAAGGCGGTGGAGGCCGCCAAGACCGACCTCTACGACGGCCGCACCGGCAACCGGTTCGACCAGCGCGTCATGGTCGGCG
>CACZQQ010000335.1 GCA_902783355.1 uncultured bacterium | reverse complement strand
TTTCGCGCTCGATGATGAACTCGCCGTCGAAGCCAAGGGCGAGCAGCTTCTTGACGAAGCGCGGGAAGTCCACCATGCCCTCGCCGACCTGCTTCTCCAGGCCCAGATGGACGCCGTCGGTGGGCACCATGCCGTCCTTCACATGGATGTTGCGGACGTATTTGCCGAAGACCTCAAGGGCGTCGCAGGGGTTGCCCTTGCCGTAGAGCAGGAGGTTGGCGGGGTCGAGATTGATGCCGAGGACGCCCTCGCCGACGCCCTGGTCCTGCTCCACCAGCTGGATGGTGCGCAGGAGGGTCACGGGGGTCTCCTGTCCCGTCTCGAACCAGAAGCCGAGACCGAGGCTCTTGCAGTAGGCGGCGACTTCGACGATGGCCAGGACGGTGCCATGGTAGAGCGGGTCGTGCATGTCCTCGGGGAGGAAGCCGCAGTGGGTGATGATGGCCTTCAGGCCGATCTTGCTGGCCAGAAGCGCGCCGCGCTTGAGCTCCTCCACGCGGTGCCAGCGGTGCGTCACGGGCACGATGCCCAGCGTGGCCGGCCCCTCGGTGAAGTTCCAGCGCATCATGCCGCTCCAGCCCGCCCAGAAGGCGGAGGGGAAGACGCCGGTGGCCTCCATCTGCCGCCTGATTTCCGCCGCCTTGGCGTCCAGGTCGTCCTTGGTGAATTCCGTGTCCCAGCAGACGAGCTGGCAGGTCTTGAAGCCGAAGGAGGCGACACGGCTGAAGAGGTCCGGATAGGTCTTGCTGTTCAATTGGCAGACAGCGCCGATTTTCATGGTTTTCTCCTGGTTGCTAGTGTCTTTCGGGTACTGAAGGCTTGAAATTCTTGAGACGCAATGCGTTAAGGATGACACAAAGGGAGGAGCAGGCCATGGCGGCGGAGCCGACCATGGGCGTGAGACGCCAGCCGAGCCAGGGCTCCAGCAGCCCCGCCGCCAGCGGAATGCACAGGATGTTGTAGCCGAAGGCCCACGCCAGATTCTCGCGCACATTGCGCATGACCGCCCGCGACAGCCGCAGCGCGTCGACGACGTCCAGCAGATTGCTGCGCTGCAGGACGACGGAGGCGGCCTCCATGGCCACCTGCGTGCCGCTGCCGATGGCGAGCCCCACGTCGGCGGCCGCCAGCGCGGGCGCGTCGTTCACGCCGTCCCCCACCATGGCGGTCCCTTCGTCGGGATGCGCCTTCCGCATCTGCGCGATGAGGCGCGCCTTGTCCTGCGGCATGAGGCCAGCGTGGACCATGTCCGTCCCCTCGCGGAAGCCGCAGAGGCTGGCGACGGCGCGGGCGGGCCCCTCCGCGTCCCCCGTCAGCAGCCCCAGACGGCAGCCGGACTCATGCAGGAGGCGGACGGCCTGCGCGCTCTCCGGCCGCGGGCGGTCGTTCAGCAGGAAGAGGGCGGCGACCGCGCTCTCGTCAGCCAGATAGAGGACGGCGGCGCCGGGCGGCACGGAGCCCGCCTCGGGGACGGCCAGGCCGCGCTCTTCCATCAGGGCGGCGTTGCCCAACAGCCAGCGCTTTCCCGCCAGACATGCCTCCAGGCCGCGCCCCGGAAGCTGCCGCAATTCGCTCGCTTCCAGAGGCTTCCACTCTGCTCCGAGTCGTTCGGCGGCCGTATCGCGGAAGGCGGCGGCAATGGGATGGCGGCTGGGCGCCTCCAGCGAGGCCGCCACCGACAGCACCTCCGCCGCTTCACGGCCGCCCTGCGGGCGGATTTCCGCCAGCACGGGCCTGCCCGCCGTGAGAGTGCCTGTCTTGTCCAGGACGACAAGATGGCTTTCAGCCAGGCGCTGCATCATCTCGGCGCTCTTGAAGAGGATGCCCATCTGGGCGGCGCGGCCCGTGCCCACCATGATGGCGACCGGCGTGGCCAGCCCCATGGCGCACGGACAGCTGATGACCAGGACCGCGATGGCGTGGAGGAGCGCCGTGCCGAAGGGGGCGTGCCCGAACGCCAGCCAGCCGCCCAATGTCAGGAGGGCCAGCGCGATGACCGCCGGCACAAACCAGGCGCACACGCGGTCGGCGATGCGCGCGATGGGGGCGCGGGAGGCGCTGGCCGCCGTCACCATCCGGATGATTTCCGCCAGGGTCGTCTCTTCGCCGACGGCTTCGGCGCGCACCTGCAGCACGCCGTCCGTGTCCAGCGTGGCCGCGTGCACCTTGTCGCCCGCCTGCTTCTCCACGGGCATGGGCTCGCCGGTCAGCGCGGCCTGGTCCACGAAGGCACGGCCCGACAGCACCGTCCCGTCCACGGGGACCGCCTCCCCTGGATGAACTATAACTACTTCCCCTGCAACGACTTGCGAAATCGGCACAGTGCTTTCGGCGCCATTGCGCAGGACGGTCGCCTGGCGGGGCGTCATCTCCAGGAGGGCGGTCAGGGCGCCGCAGCTTCGGGCCTTGGCGTGGCTCTCCAGATAGCGCCCGAGGGTGAAGATGGTCAGAATCATGCCGGCGGCGTCGAAGAACCAGCCGCCGCCCAGCTCGATCCGGAAGAAGCTGTAGAAGAGGGCGCAGAAGCAGCCGAGGGTGGCGAGCGTGCTCATGTCGGGCGAAAGCCGCCGCAGCGCCGCCACGCCGCTGCGCAGCGTGTCGCCGTTGACGCCCATGATGCCCATGACCATGAGCAGCTGCAGCATGGCGCCCAGGCGGCCGCAGAGGAAGCGCGGCAGATGCAGCATCTCGTGCATCGCAAGCACCATCAGCGGAATCAGGAAGAAGAGCGACAGCTTCAGCCGCCTCTTGAGCTCGTTGCGCTCCTGAGCCGCCGCCGCCGCCGGAGAAAACGGCGCCTCGCCTTCGGCGGTGCCCGCGGTCTCCGCGGCCGCTTTCGGCGCGCCCTGCCCCTCCGCCAGCGCCGCCCCGTAGCCCGCCTCCGTGACGGCGTCCACGATGGCCTGCGCCGTCGTCCCGGAGGATTCGTCCAGCGCGAGGGTCATGGAGTTGAGAAGAAGGCTGACCTCCACATCGGAGACGCCGGGGAGGCCTTCGGCAATGCGGCGCACCTTGGCCTGGCAGGCCGCGCAGCCCATGCCCGTGATGGTGAATTTAAGCTTTTCCATGGTTCAATCACTCCTCAACGATAGGGGCGCCCGGATAGCTGCCGCGCTGGCGCGGCTGGGGCCGCTCCTTGTTGCCGAACATCTTGAGCGCGTCGTCGCCGAAGAGCTCCTTGACAAGGGAGACGAACTTCGGCACGGGGCGCACCGTCAGCATGGCGTTGCGCAGGAAGAGGCAGTCGCCGTTGTCGCGGCGCAGGCAGAAGAGGACGGTGGCGGCCCCCTTGTGGCGGCCGCAGCACTCCGCCAGCCGCGCGAGCTTCTCGGCCGTCGCGTCCGCCTCGCGGATGTAGACGACCATGTGCCCGCAGAAGAGTTCGGGCACCTTGTCGATGGGGTAGATCTTGTTGAGGCGCAGCTTGACCTGGGCGTCCTCCTCGTCCTCGCGGCTCACGGTGCCCTCCAGGAAGACGACCTGGCCGGGTTCAAGCAGCTCGGGGTTCGCCTTGGCGATGGCCTCGTACTCGCGGCTGAAAAGGGGCGCCTCGAAAGTCGCCTCGTGGCTCTCGAAGTTCAAGATGGCGAAGGACTTCTGGGTTTTCTTGGATACCTTCTTGGCGACGCCGGTGAGGTAGGCGCCGGAACGGAAGACGACCTCGATCGAGTTGGCGTTCTCGCCGGACTCCTGCCGACGCCGCTCCTCCGCCTCCACCAGGCCGGGCAGGTCCGCCAGGTCGTCCAGCTGGAAGGTGTCCACGGTCTCCTGGAAGGCGTCGATGGGATGTCCGGAGATGTAGAAGCCAAGCAGCTCGTGTTCGCGGGCAAGTATCTCCTCCGAAGGGAGTTCCTGAAGTTCCGGATAGACGAGCTCGTCCACGCCTGCGCCGCCGTCCCCGCCGCCCATCATGTCGAAGAGGGAGAGCTGGCCCGCGTTGCGGTCCTTGCGGGCGGCGTTGCCGCGCGCGACCGCCTCCTCCAGCACCGCCAGCAGCTGGGAGCGCGGCCGCCCGAAGGAGTCCATCGCGCCGGAGTAGACGAGCGCCTCCAGCAGGCGGCGGTTGACGCCGTTCACGCGCTGGCAGAAGTCCACCAGGTCCTTGAAGCGGCCCTCCTTCTCCCGCTGGGCGATGATTTCGCCGTCGATGCCCTCGCCGACGCCGCGCACGGCCGCCAGCCCGAAGCGGATGTCGGCGCCGTCCACGGAGAAGTAGGTGCCGCAGACGTTCACGTCAGGCGGCAGGATGCGGATGCCCATCTCGCGGCATTCCTTCAGGTAGAAGGCCATCTTGGCGGCGTTGCCCATTTCGCTGGTGAGGACGGCGGCCATGAACTCGGCGGGGTAGTTGGCCTTGAGCCATGCGGTCCGGTAGGTCAGCAGGCCATAGGCGGCGGAGTGGCTCTTGTTGAAGCCGTAGCCCGCGAACCTGAGGATCTTCTCCCAGATGTTGTTGCTGACGGTCTCGGAGATGCCGTGTTCGGAGCAGCCCGCCACGAACTTCGCCTTCTGCTCCACCATCACGTCCATCTTCTTCTTGCCGATGGCGCGGCGCAGGATGTCGGCGCCGCCCAGCGTGAAGCCCGCCACCTTCTGGGCCACCTGCATGATCTGCTCCTGATAGAGCATGATGCCGTAGGTCTCCGCCAGGATGGGCTCCATCTCCGGCACGTCGTAGTCCAGCGGGACCCGCCCGTCCTTGCGGCCAAGGAAGTCGGGAATGAACTCCATGGGGCCTGGGCGGTAGATGGCGATGAGGGCGATGATGTCCTCCAGGCGCGTCAGGTGCCATTTGCGGCAGAGGTCCTGCATGCCGCCGGATTCCAGCTGGAAGACGGCGATGGTCTTGCCCTCGTTCAGCAGGTCGTAGGTTACCTTGTCGTCGATGGGAATCTCGTTGGCGATGATCTTGCGGCCCGTGTTCTTCTCCACGAGGTCCAGCGCATCCTGGATAAGCGTAAGTGTCTTAAGCCCTAGA
>CACZQQ010000334.1 GCA_902783355.1 uncultured bacterium | reverse complement strand
CCCTTTTTCACGGAAAAAACCTGTCTCCACTTGACAAATCCGTTTTTTGCCGTACTTTATGTACATGCGCGGAATTGTACGCGCGTGTGCGGCCATGGAAACGGAGAGCGTGTCATCCAAGCAGGCGTTGCGGTCGGCGCTGAAGGCGCAGCTGAAGCGCCCCGTGCCCGAAGAGGCCGCCGCCGCCCTGCGCACGCGCCTCGACGCCTTCATTGCCGCAGACGCCTGCGAGGCGCTGGCCGCCTTCGTCCCCATGGCCGTCGAACCGGACATAGGGACGTCGCTGGCGGCGGCGCTGGCCGCCGGAAGGGCGCTCCTCCTGCCGCGCTACAATGGCGGCAGGGGCCTCTACGAACTCGTCCGCGTGGCGAATCTGACGGCGGATCTGGTGGCGGGCCGCTACGGCATTCGGGAGCCGCGCGCCGATCTGGCCGCCGCCGTCTCGCTGCCGCCCGCGACCTTGTGGCTCATTCCGGGTGTTGCATTTAACTCCTTGAACGGCAATAGGTTAGGGCGCGGCGGTGGCTTCTACGACCGCCTCCTTGAACATTACCCCGGCGGCTTCTGCCTTGGAATCGCATGGGATTTCCAGATACGAAACGACCTCCCCGCCGAGGCCCATGACCAACCCGTGGACGCCATCCTGACGGACGCGGCCCTCTACAAATGCGCGCATGCGTGACGACGGCGGCGCCGCCGTCGGAAACACGTTTAAGATAGGACAAACCACATGAGCGAATGGATGGATTCCCTGATATGCCTGTGTAGCGCCGCCGAATCGGCCGCGCGCAATCCATGGCAGGTCGCCCAGATCTGGGTCGTCTCGACCGCCAGCTTCGTCCTGATGTTCTTGGTGGCGTGGCAGTTGATTGCCGAATCGCGCCGCCGTCGCGCGCAGCGCAAGGACGATGCCAGCGTCGTGAACGCCGCCCGCGCCGAGGCGGACCGCCTCATCGCGGCCGCCACCGAACAGGCGCAGCAGCTGAAGGCGAACGCCCAGCAGGAGGCGGAAGTCGTCCTGAAGGACGCGCAGGTGAAGGCGAAGGAGGCGGTCATCAACGCGAAGGACGCCTTCGAGGCCACCACCGCCGAGCACCGCCGCGAGCTGGAGCGCGCCGAGGCGCGCCTTGCCCAGAAGGAGGAGAATGTCGACAAGAAGCAGCACCAGCTGGACAAGCGGCTGGAGGCCTTCGAGGGGCGCGAGGAGGAGCAGCGCGCCCGCGCCGTCCGCCTTCAGGAGCGCCAGGTCGAGGTGGAGGAGGCCATGCAGCGCCAGCAGGGCGAGCTCCTCCGCATCGCAGGCCTCACGGCGCAGCAGGCCCGCGACGAGGTCCTGCATGCCCTGGAGAACTCCATGATTTCGGAGCGCGGACAGCTCATCCGCCGCTTCCAGGAGGAGGGCGCCCGCCAGATGGAGGCCCTCGGCCAGAAGATCATGCTGGACGCCATGCAGCGCTACGCAGGCGACTGCGCCTACGAGCGCACCACCGCCATAATCCCCCTCCCCAACGACGACATGAAGGGGCGCATCATCGGCCGCGAAGGACGCAACATCCGCACCATCGAGATGGCCACCGGCGCCTCGCTCCTCGTGGACGACACCCCGCAGGCGGTCGTCGTCTCCTGCTTCGACCCCCTTCGCAAAGAAGTGGCGCGCAGGACATTGGAGAAGCTCGTGCAGGACGGGCGCATCCATCCGGGCCGCGTCGAGGACATGGTGGAGAAGACGCGGAAGGAGGTCGACAGCGAGGTGCAGAAGGCGGGACAGGAGACGCTGGACCGCCTCAACGTGCTGCGCGTGAAGCCCAGCCTCGTGTCGCTGCTGGGCCGCCTGAAGTTCCGCTTCAGCTTCTCCCAGAACGTGCTGGCGCATTCGGTGGAGGTCGCCTCGCTGGCGGGTTCCATCGCCGCCAGCATGGGGCTTGACGAGGCCAAGGCGCGCCGCGCGGGCCTCTTCCACGACATCGGCAAGGCCGTGGACCACGAGGTGGAGGGCTCCCACGCCACCATCGGCGCCGACCTGCTGCGGCGCGCCGGAGAGGACGAGGAGGTCGTCAACGCGGTCGCCGCCCACCACGAGGAGACCGAGAAGACCACGCTCTTGGCCACCCTCATCCAGATCTGCGACACGCTCTCCGCCGGCCGCCCCGGCGCCCGCTCCGAGACCACCGAACTGTACATCAAGCGGCTGGACGACCTGGAGCGCATCGGCAACTCCTTCGACGGCGTGGAGAGCTGCTTCGCCATCCAGGCGGGCCGCGAGCTGCGCGTGGTCGTGAAGCCGGAGAAGGTCTCCGAGGAGCAGGCCGCCATTCTGGCGCGCGAGATGGCGGAGCGCATCGAGAAGGAGATGCGCTATCCAGGCCAGATACGCGTGTCGGTCATCCGCGAGACGCGGGCCGTCGAATACGCAAAATAGAATTTCAAGTCCGCAAAATACACAAAACACACGAAAATTCTTGGGGAAAACGTCTTGTAAGGGATGTTTTTTGCAGTTTTTGTATAATTTGTGTGTTTTGTGGACGAAAGTTCTGAATAGGCACGAAAATAAAGGACAAGCACATGAATAGAAAGGAATTTCGGAGCCGCCTTTTGGATTTGCTGAAGGGCAATGCGCGGATGCCGCTGCGCGAGATGGCGGAGCGGTTGGCGGTGACGCAGAAGGCGGTGGAGACGGAGCTGTCCGCGCTGGAGGCCGAGGGCGTCGTCCTGGGCTACACGGCGGTCATCGCGCCGGAGAAGGAGGGCGAGCAGGTGCGCGCCCTCATCGAGGTGCAGGTCCAGCCGGAGCGCGATTCGGGCTTCAACTCCGTCGCGGAGCGCCTCGCCCGCTTTGACGAGGTGGTCAGCGTCTATCTCGTCTCGGGCCACTACGACCTGCATCTGGAGGTCGTCGGCCGCTCGCTGCAGGACGTGGCGCATTTCGTGGCCAGCAAGCTGGCCAGCCAGCCGGGCGTGCGCTCCTGCGCCACCCTCTTCCTGCTGAAGAAGTACAAGGAGGGCGGCTTTGCCTTCGAGCCGGAGCAGCCCGTCGAGCGACTGAAGGTTTCCCCGTGAGATGAACGCCATGCTGAAGACAAAGAAAACCCCGCCGGCGGAGCAGGTCCCTGAAAAGCCGAGGCACGGCTGGGTGGCGCCGCACATCGCCGCCCTCCCGCGCAGCGGCATCCGCGACTTCTTCGAAATCGTCAGCCAGATGCAGGACGTGATCTCCCTGGGCATCGGCGAACCGGATTTCGTGACCCCCTGGAACATCCGCGAAGCCACCATCTACAGCCTCACGCGCGGCTTCACCCACTACACCTCCAACCTGGGCGACCTCAAGCTGCGCCGCGCCGTCTGCGACTACATGGCGGAACGCTTCGGCGCCGCCTACGACCCCGCCACGGAGTGCATCATCACCGTCGGCGTCTCCGAAGGGCTTGACATCGCCCTGCGCGCCGTCCTCTCCCCCGGAGACGAGGTGCTCTACCACGAGCCCTCCTACGTCTCCTACGGCCCCTCCATCCGAATGGCCCACGGCGTCCCCGTCCCCGTCGTCACGCGCGAGGAGGACGATTTCGTGCTGCAAGTGTCGGCGCTGGAGAAGGCGGTGACGCCGCGCACGCGCGCCCTCCTCATCAACTACCCCAACAACCCCACGGGCGCGGGCCTGACCCTCAAGGACAAGCAGGCCATCGCCAGATTCGTCGTCAAGCACGATCTCCTCCTGCTCTCCGACGAAATCTACGATGAGTTGTCGTATGTTCCTCGTAGCCAGACAATTGCATCGTTGCCTGGGATGCGGGGGCGCACGATCGTCTTCAACGGCTTCAGCAAGGCCTTTGCCATGACGGGCTACCGTTTGGGCTATGCTGTTGCACCGCACGAACTGATAGAGGCGATGATGAAGATCCACCAGTATTCGATGCTGTGCGCGCCGAGCCTGTCGCAGGCGGGCGCCATCGAGGCGCTGGTGAACGGCGGCGAGGCCCGCGAGAAGATGCGCGTGGAGTACGAGCAGCGGCGCAACGTGATCGTCAGGCGCTTCAACGAGATGGGCCTGAAGTGCTTCACGCCGCGCGGCGCCTTCTACGTCTTCCCCTGCATCCGCTCCACCGGCCTGACCTCCATGGAGTTCTCCACGCGGCTGCTCAGGGAGCAGCATGTGGCCGCCATTCCGGGCAGCGCCTTCGGGGCCTGCGGCGAGGGCTTCATCCGATGCTCCTACGCCACGGGCATGGCCGACATCGAGGCCGCCATGGACCGTATCGAGAAATTCCTCAAGTCACTCAAGGGGAAGAAGTAAGGCGCCATGGACAGCCTCACCAACACGTGGGCCATCTACAGCCATCCCGCCTTCGGCGGCGGACGGCCCGTCGAGCTGGACATGGGCTGCGGCCGCGGCCGATTCACGGTCGCCCTCGCCGCCCGCTATCCGGAGCGCCATGTCTTCTGCAACGACATCATCACCGAGCGGCTGCGGCAGGTGGAGCGCCGCGCCGCCCATGCCGGCGCCGCCAATCTGACGGCCCTGCGCGCCACAAGCCTCGCCCTCGTCTCCTACCAGCTGCCGCCGGCCTGCCTCGACCGCATCCATCTGCTGTGCCCCGACCCGTGGCCCAAGAAGTCCCACACCATCCGCAGGCTCGTCTGCACGGACTTCCTCTGCCGCGTCCCGCGCGTCCTCAAGCCCGGCGGCGTCTTCCACCTCTCCACAGACTACGACCCCTATTTCGAGGACTGGAAGCGCATGTTCGCCCAGCTGGACGACCTCTACGAACCCGCGCCGGAGGCCATCGCCGACGTCGCCGACCTCAAGACCGACTTCGAGCTGAAGTGGAACGCCATGGGCCAGCACGTCCAGCACATCTCCTTCCGGGTGAAGGAGTAATAGCCAACGTGCATTGATGTTTTCAGAGAATTCAGCCATGAGTAAGACGTCGTTCAAGACATTTTGCGTGGAGTTCTATGCGAACCACATCGGCAAAACCGGCCCGGAGGTGTATGCCGAATTCGAGAAGTCGGGTTTGCTCAAGGAATTGGATGACGGCTACGAAGACCTCCACGGCATGGGCATGGAGGCCTTGATGCAACTTTTTGACGAATACCTTGGCAAGGCGGAGGCGAAATGATTCTCTTCCACGGCGGCACACAAGTTATTGAACATCCCATTGTCATCACAGGCGATCAGGGGCGCGATTTTGGATTTGCCTTCTATGCAACCGATATTCGTGACCAAGCGGAACGGTGGGCACGACGTAGGGCACGATACCGTAGCAGGGTGGCCGTAGGAGAAATCAAAGGCATTGTATGTGAATATGAATTTGACGAGACCTCCGTCGCCGAATTGTTCGTCAAACGATTTCCAGAACCTTCGCTTGAATGGATTGATTTTGTTGTGGCCAACCGAAGCGATACCTCTTTCCGGCATGGATTTGATATTGTCGTTGGCAAGATTGCCAATGACCGCGTGGGCGAAACCATCTCGTACGTCGTGCAGGGCGTGATGCGCCGCGAAGACGCGCTTGAACGATTGCGCTTTCAGCACATTAACAATCAATTTGCCTTCTGCACGGAGAGGGCGATAGACAGGCTTCGCTTTGTCCGAAGCTACGAGGTGTCCAATGAGTGAACATCACTTGATTCGCGCCACCATTATTCCTGAAGTGGTAAGGCTGATTGCCGAACGCTTCAAGATTTCCGAAGACGAGGCGCTGTCCCGCTTCTACAAATCCGCCACGGCGCAAAATCTTGCCGACGAAGAGAATGGCCTCTATGGCCAATCGGCGCTTTTCATCTTCAGCCAGTATCTTGAAGAGCTGAGT
>CACZQQ010000333.1 GCA_902783355.1 uncultured bacterium | reverse complement strand
TTCAGGAGGCGCCGGCACTGGATGAAGAGATATGTTCCCGTGACGAGGGCGACGAAGGCCCAGGAGAAGGTGTAGGACATCATGAGCACGCTCATGGTGTGGTATCGCCTGAAGACGGTCAGGATCCAGACTGTGCGGAAGCCGCAGACGCCGATGAAGGTGGTGATCATGGGCATCCAGGCGTGCTCCAGGCCGCGGAGGGCGCCGGCGATGCTGTCCATGGAGATCACGAGCACATAGCTGGCCAGCATGACGAACATGCGCTGGTAGCCCCATTCGATGACCTCGGGGTCGTTGTTGTAGATGGCCAGCAGCGTCCGCCCGAAGAAGAGGACGGTCCAGGCGAGAATGATGTCGGCGACGATGCTGCAGTAGAGGTTGTATTTGATGCTCTGGCAGAGGCGGTGGTACTTGCGCGCCCCCTTGTTCTGGCCGACGAAGCTCATGCCCGACAGGATTGCGGCGATGTCGATGATGGCGACGTAGGCCTCGATGTTGCCCGAGGCGGCGTTTCCCGCCATTGCCTTCTCGCCCAACGAGTTGACAGAGGACTGGATGAGCATGTTGGTCATGGCGAAGAAGGAGGTCTGGATGCCGTTGGGCAGCCCGATGCGGACGATGCCGCGCGCCATCTTGAAGTCCAGATGGAAGTTGCGCGACTGGAGGCGCCACGCCTCCGGCAGGCGGGCCAGGTTCCGCAGGACCAGGATGGCGGAGAGGCCCTGCGATATGACGGTGGCCCAGGCGACGCCGGCCACGTCCATGTGCAGGCCCAGCACGAAGAAGAGGTTGAGGAGGACGTTGACGACGCCCGCGACGGCGAGGTAGTTCATGGGGCGGCGGCTGTCCCCGAAGGAGCGCATGAGGGCGCTGCCGAAGTTGTAGAGGGAGATGAAGGGGATGCCGCCGCAGATGATCTGCATGTAGAGGGTGGCGCCGTCCAGCACCTCGGCGGGCGTCTTCATGAGGACGAGGAGGGGGCGGATGACGAAGGGGGTCGTGCAGCCCAGGACGAGGCCGCCGTAGAGGGCGACGGCGATGGCGGTGTGGACGGCGGTGGTGGTCCGGGCTGCGTCCTTGGCGCCGAAGCTGTTGGCGGCCAGGACGCTGGCGCCGCCGGCGAGGCCGAGGAAGGCGCCGATGATGATCTGGTTGAGGGGGGCCGAGGCGCCGATGGCCGCCAGGGCCGCGTGTCCGCAGAAGCGCCCCACCACGATGAAGTCGGCGGTGTTGAAGGCCATCTGCAGCAGCGCCGAGGCCATTAGCGGCAGGGCGAAGGTGATGATCTGGGGCAGCAGGGGCCCCTCCGTCATGTCGATGGAGTGCTTGGCGTCCATGGGCTATGCATGGTGGGCGGCGACGATGTTGAGCAGGCCGGTCATGACGGACTGCGCGGAGAGCGCCGCCAGCACAAGCCCCGTGATCTTGCTCAGGATCTGGAGGCTGCGGTGTCCCAGGCGCTTCATGAGGCCGTCGGAAAAATAGAGCATGAGGCCGGTGGCGGTGGCGGCCAAGACGATGCCGACGCACGTGTGGAGGCGGACCGACAGGCCGTTTCCCGTCTCGCCGCCGAGCACCAGCAGCATGCCGATGGTGCCTGGACCCACCACGTAGGGGATGGTGAGGGGGACGACCGCCAGGTCGCCGGCGTCGCCGCCGGGCGTCTTCTGCGTCGCGCTGCGGATCTGCTTTGTGCTGCTGGCGTGCGCGGTGCCGCGCACCAGTTCGATGGCGTTGAGCATGAGGATGATGCCGGCTCCGATTCGGAAGGAGTCGACCGTGATGCCGAAGACGTCGAAGAGGGGGCGTCCGAAGAAGTAGAGGATGAGGCAGACGGCGTTGATGCTCAAGGTGGCGCGCAGGGCCAAGTTCTTGCGTGCGCCCGTCTCCATTTCCGTCGTCATGGTGACGAACATGGAGAGCACGAAGAAGGGCGTCAGCATGAAGAAGAGCTTCAGCGCGGTTTCTGTCAGGAGGTGGATGTTCATGGCGCAGTGGGAAACAAGCGGGTTTTGCACGGTACAGCCGCAAAATATAAGCACTCTGGATTGCAAAACAACCGGATTGGCTTAAATTATGTGTTTTTGCGGCCCTGGCGGGTGCCGGGGCGCGACACACGTAGGGGCGCCATGCGCCGCGAAGGCGGCGTCGTTCAATGGCGCGGACAACACACAGAGGAGATCACATCATGGCGAAGACCACCATCACTGATTTGCTTGCGGCCGGTGTCCATTTCGGCCACCAGACCCGCCGCTGGAACCCCAAGATGAAGAAATACATCTACGGGACCCGCAACGGCATCACCATTTTCGACCTGGGCAAGACCATGCGCCAGCTGGCCGCCGCCTGTGATTTCCTGACCGAGACCGCCGCCAACGGCGGGCAGATCCTCTTCGTCGGCGCCAAGCGCCAGGCCCAGGAGATCGTCAAGGCCGCCGCCGAGTCCGTGAACATGCCCTACATGTGCGACCGCTGGCTGGGCGGCACCCTGACCAACCAGAAGGTCGTCCTGACCCGCGTCGCCTATATGAAGAAGCTCATGCGCGAGAGCGAGGACGGCTCCTTCGACCGCATCCCCAAGAAGGAGGCCGCCAACCGCCGTCGCGAACTGGCCAAGCTGACGACCAGCCTGGGCGGCATCGCCAACCT
>CACZQQ010000332.1 GCA_902783355.1 uncultured bacterium | reverse complement strand
GCCCCGCAGACCAGGATGGCTATTAAATGGCGCATAATTGGGGTTGTTTCTCCGCCGCGTCTGCCGGCGCGGGCTGCGTTTTTTTTCCGCCGCGTCTGCCGGCGCGGGCTGCGGATTTTTTCCGCCGCGTCTGCCGGCGCCAAAGTGGCGCCGGCTCAGGTTGGCAAGGCGGCAAGCAGCCTGGCCCGCGGCGCCGCGGCGCGGGGAAAGCAAAAAACGCACCCTGCCGAAGCGGAGTGCGTTGGCCGCAACCGCTGACGCGGTTGTCTCGTAACTCTTGTTACTTGTTCTTGTGCCGCAAAGACTTGCGGATCTTATCCCGCTTGTGCTTCGCGATCTTCTTGCGGCGCTTCTTCTTGACAGAACCCATTGCGTTACCTCTTGTGTATGGAATGCTTGCTTAGAAAAAAATCGTCAATTGACAGAATTTAATTACGTCTTCCCGTTTTTCAAGCGGGAACGCGTTTATTTTTCCGCCTCCTCCCGTACGGGGACCATTCGGCGCACGGGGTATTTCAGGTAGAGCCGCTTGATGTACGCCTTGTACTTTTCGGCGGCGGCCTGGTCGACCAGGACTTCGCGGATGCGCGCGAAGGTCTCCTCGTCCAGGACAGGCTTCTTTCCGGGGCGGAAGTCGGCGAGGCGGATGAGGTAGGTCGCCTTTCCCAAGGTCAGCTGCCCCTTGTAGAGTTCGCCGGCCTGGAGGGTTTCGACAACCTGCTGGAAGGCGGGCGCCAGTTCGGTGACCCAGCCCATGTCGCCGCCCTCCGCCTCGTTCATGCCGTCGGAGTACTCCTTCGCCAAGGCCCCGAAGTCGGCGCCCGCGGCGTATTTGGCGAGGATTTCGCCCGCCACCTCGGCGACCTTGCCCTCGTAGCGGCCCTCGTGCTTCAGCATGATCACCTGCGGACGGTAGGCCGCCTTGCTGGAGAAGTCGTCGCCATGCGCGTTGTAGTAGTCGCGCACCTGCTGGTCGGTGACGGCCACGTAGCGGCGCGTGCGGTCGTAGACCATCATCTCCACCGCCGTGGAGTGGCGCACCTGCTCCAGGAACTCGCTGTAGGTCATGTTGTTGGCATGCAGCATGTCCCGGAACTTCTCCTCGTCGCCGTTGGCCTGCGCGACCACGATGCGGTCGATGCGGCTCTGCAGATAGGCGGGCGGCACCTTGCCCTTCCTTTCCTTGAAGTCCATGTAGACCAGCTCGCTGTCGATGAGATGGTCCAGCACGTCAAGGGCCAGCTTGTTCAGCTGCGCCTTCTGCTCGGCCTGCGGGAGGTTCTTGTCAACCGGCGCGTCCTTCAGCTGGGCGGCCACGTCGACCGTGGTGATGACCTTGTCGCCCACGACGGCCAGCACGCGGCCGCTCTTGAGGTCGAGGTCGTCCACGTCGGCGGCGCGGACGCACCACAGGCACGCCAGCGCCGCCAGGCACGGCAGCAGGGCTTTGGTCAGGCGGCTTCCCATCGTTCCCAACAGGCTAGGCCTGCTTGCGGAAGGCCTCCATGACCTCCAGAAGACGGGCGACGCCCTCCACCGGCACGGCATTGTAGATGGAGGCGCGGCAGCCGCCCACCTTGCGGTGCCCCTTGAGGCCCACCAGCCCGTTCGCCTTGGCATAGGCGACGAAGGCCTTGTCCTGCTCGTCGGAGGGCAGGCGGAAGGTGACGTTCATGCGGGAGCGGGAGGCGGCCTTGGCGGTGCCGCGGTAGAAGTCGGAGGCGTCGAGGTAGTCGTAGAGCATCTTGGCCTTCTTGTCGTCGGTCTTCTCCATGGCCTCGAGGCCGCCGTTGGCCAGCATCCAGTCGGTGATGAGGCGCAGCATGTAGATGGCGAAGGTGGGCGGCGTGTTGAAGAGGCTCTCCTTGTCGATGTGCGTCGTGTAGCGCAGCATGGTGGGCACGGTGGCGGCGCAGCGCTGGGCGAGGTCCTTGCGGACGATGACGAGGGTCAGGCCGGCGGGGCCGATGTTCTTCTGGGCGCCCGCGAAGATGAGGCCGAACTTGCTGACGTCGACGCGGCGGCTCATGAAGTCGGAGGACATGTCGGCGACCAGGGGCACGGCGCCGGTCTGCGGGAACTCATGGTACTCGGTGCCGAAGATGGTGTTGTTGGAGCAGATGTGGAAGTAGGCCAGGTCCTGGTCGATCTTCCAGTCGCGGATGCCGTCGATGGAGACGTAGTTGTCCTTGGAGCCGTCGAAGACGACGTCCACGGGGATCTGCTGGATCTGGGCTTCCTTGATGGCCTTGTGCGCCCACTCGCCCGTGTCGGCGAAGCCGATCTTCTTGCCGGGGACGTTCAGGTTCATGGGGACCATGGCGAACTGGAGGGAGGCGCCGCCCTGGAGGAAGAGGACCGCGTAGTCGTCGGGAATGCCCATGAGCTTGCGCACGTTGGCCTCGGCGGCCTTGATGACCTCGTCGAAGGCGGCGGCGCGGTGCGACTCCTCGATGATGCCATAGCCGAGGCCGTGGTAGTCGGCAAACTCCTTCTGCGCCTGGAGCATGACTTCGCGCGGCAGAGCCGCCGGACCCGCGTTGAAATTGTAGACTTGCATGTGGTTTGGTTCCTTATTTGAAGGTCTTGTGTGAGGTCTTTCGGTAAAGCGCCTTAATATAATTCTAGTTGTTGAGGCTGTGGATGGGGGCGGGGATGCGGCCGCCGAAGCGGATGAAGCGCGCGGACTTGCCCGGGTTGCGCACCTCCACCACCGTGCCGCCGCCGAAGAGGCCGCCGAACTCCACGCGCTCGCCGGGCCCCTTGCCGGGCACGGGCACCACGCGCACCGCTGTCGTCTTCTTGTTGATGAGGCCGATGGCCATCTCGTCCGCGATGAGCGCCGCGATGGTCTCCGCGGGCGTGTCGCCGGGGATGGCGATCATGTCAAGCCCCACGGAGCAGACGCAGGTCATCGCCTCCAGCTTCTCCAGCGAGAGCTCGCCGGCGGCGGCCGCCTGCGCCAGCGCCGCGTCCTCGCAGACGGGAATGAAGGCGCCCGACAGGCCGCCGACGGACTGGGAGGCGAAGGCGCCGCCCTTCTTCACCGCGTCGTTCAGGAGCGCGATGCAGGCGGTGGAGCCGGGGGCGCCGATGGCGTCAAGCCCCAGAATCTGGAGGATTTCGCCGATGGAGTCGCCCACCTTGGGCGTCGGCGCCAGGGAGAGGTCGACGATGCCGAAGGGGAGCCCGAGGCGCTGGGCGACCTCGCGGCCGACAAGCTCGCCGCAACGCGTCACGCGGCATGAGGTCTCCTTGATGACCTCCGCCAGGTCGTCCAGCCCGAGGTTGTCGGCGCCGTCGCGGTCGATGCGGCGCTTCAGGGCGCTGCAGACCACGCCCGGGCCGGAGACGCCCACGTTGATGACCGCCTCCGCCTCGCCGTGCCCATGGTAGGCGCCCGCCATGAAGGGGACGTCCTCCGGCTGGTTGGCAAAGACGACAAGCTTGGCGCAGGCGAAGCCGTCGTTGGCGCGGCTGGCCTCCGCAATCTGGCGGATGAGTTCTCCCAGGCGCCCCACGACGCGCATGTTGATGCCGGAGCGGCTGTTGGCCACGTTGATGGAGGCGCACACGCGGTCGGTGGAGAGCAGCGCCTCGGGGAGCGCCTCGACGAGCTCTTCGTCCGCCGCGCTGGCGTCCTTCTGCACCTGGGCGGAGCAGCCGCCAACGAAATCGACGCCGGTGCTCTTGGCGGCGGCG
>CACZQQ010000331.1 GCA_902783355.1 uncultured bacterium | reverse complement strand
CGCCTTCTCCAGCAACGGCTCCAGGTCGTCGAGATGCTTCTTCTTGAGGTGGTCGCCTTCCAGCTCTTTGACGATGAGAGCGGCCTCGCCAGGGCGCCGCCGTGCCAGCTGCGGCAGGGCGAGCGTGACGACGCCGCAGCCTGCGCGCAGGGCGCCCGAGGCCGCTAGGAAGGGGGCGCCGTTGTATTGCGCCGAGCCTGCCAGCAGCAACGCGCGCCCCAGCGTGTTCTTGTGGCAGCGGGGCGGCCGCGGCTGCAGCAGACGGGCGGCCTCGTCGGGGCCGAAGGCCCAGTCGTCCACACTTTCGCCGCCGTGGTTGGCGCCGTGGAGGACGACGCTGGCGGCGCCGAAGTTCACGGTCTGCAGTTCACCGCAGCATTCGGGGCCGTGTCCGAAGAAGTAGCCGCGCTTGTAGAGGCCCATGGCGAGGGTGAGGTCGGCGCGGATGACGTGTTCGCCTGTGCCCTCCTCGGCGTCCAGCCCGCTGGGAATGTCAAGTGCCACGGTGGGAATCTGGCCGTCGGGGGAGCTGAGGAGGTCGATGGCGGCGGCGAGGCGCTCCTTCAGCGGCCCCTTGAGGCCGGTGCCGATCAAGCCGTCTATCAGCACGCTGCCGGGCAGGAGGTTGTTGGCCAGGTGGAGGATGTTCATTCCCACGCCCATGTCGACCACCTTGAAGGGCGGCTCTTTCGCCAGGTCACCGAGGGCCTTTGCGGCGCCGGAGGAGAATTTGCGGCCGTAGCTGAAGTCGAACAGCAGGATCTTGCAGCCGCGTTGATGGAGATGTCTGGCCGCAATCCATGCGTCCGCGCCGTTGTTGCCGGCTCCCGCGACCACCACATAGGTCTGCCGCAGGGCGGCCGGCAGGCGCGCCGTCCAGGCCAGAATCGCCTCGGCGGCATTCGTGCCGGCCTGCGTGATCATGTCGGCGTCGTCCAGGTGGCCGTCTTCGCGGACTTCCGCCTCAAGACGCCGCATCTCCTCTCGTGTGGCCAGACGCATGGCATGCCTCCCTTTGTGAGTGTGCTTTATTCATTTGATGTCAAGCAGTTCGACGTCGAAGACGAGGGTGGCGTTGGGGGGAATGACATCGCCTGCGCCCATTTCGCCGTAGCCCAGTTCCGGCGGAATCACGAGGGTGGCCTTGCCGCCGACGCCGAGCAGCTGCATGCCCTCCGTCCATCCGGCGATGACCTGGTTCAGCGGGAACTCAAGCGGCGTGCCGCGCTGGATGGAGGAGTCGAAGACGGTGCCGTCGATGAGGCGGCCCGTGTAGTGCACCTTCACGGTGTCCGTGGCCTTGGGGCGCCTCTTGTCGCCTGGGACGGCGATTTCGATTTGCAGGCCGGAGGGCAGCACCTTCACGCCGTCCTTCTTGGCGTGTTCGGCGCGGAAGGCCTCGCCGGCCTTCAGCGTTTCGGCGTCATCCTGCCCGCCGTGGCAGTCGCAGTCGCCGTGGCAGTGGTGTCCTTCACCATGGTGGCAATGGCCGCAGGAGTGGCCGTGCTGCGATTCCATGGACTTGAAGAGCTTGTCCAGCAAGGAGATGCACTCCTGCCGGGGCAGCTTGACCTCGTTGTCCTCAAGCATGTCGCGGACGCCGTCGAGGAGCGCCTGCACATCGACGTCCAGCGGCAGCTGGGAGACCTGCGCCCCCATGTTGATGCCCAAGGCGTAGCTGGTCTTTTCGTTTTCGGTGTTCAATGACATTTTGGTCTCCTGTTGTTTATGGTTCGCTTCGGTGTCTTCAAACTCTGTGTTTTTCAACGCAAAGAACGCGAAGAGGAAACGCAAAGTTCGCCAAGCGCGTCTTTGCGCTCTTGGCGTTGAAATCATCCTTCCCCTTCCTTGAGATTGTTGACGACGCGCTCGATGCCGTTCTTTAGCATTGGGCAGCCAAAATTGATTACAAGTCCAAGAGTGAATCCTGCCGCCTTGAGGTAGGTCAGGCATTGCGCGGCAAAAACCGGCTTGTTCGCCTCTGTGGCTTTGCATTCGACAATCAGCCTTTCATCGATCAGCATATCAATCCTGTACGCTTCGCCGATGTCGGCACCCTTGTACTGCATGAGTACGGGAACCTGCTGTCTGACCTGTATG
>CACZQQ010000330.1 GCA_902783355.1 uncultured bacterium | reverse complement strand
TCAATGATATCTGCCATGGATCTTGTCTCCCTTGACTAAAGTTGGTTGGACTGGAGGTCAGAACTGCAGACCGGCGGCGCGCGCGGCGTCCGCCACTGCCTTGACACAACCATGGTAGGGGAAGCCGCCGCGGTCGAAGACGACCTTCGTGATCGACATGGCCAGGGCGCGCTCGGCGACCGTCTTGCCGATGATTTCGGCGCTCTTGACATTCGCGGCCAGCTTCTGGGCGCGGAAATCCTTCTCGACGGTGGCGGCGCTCACCAGGGTGCAGCCCTTCTCGTCGTCGATGATCTGGCAGTAGATGTGGGCCCCGGTGCGGCAGACGCACAGGCGCGGCTGCTCGGCCGTGCCGGAGACCTTGTTGCGGATGTGCCTGTGGCGGCGGATCCGCGCTTCCTTCCTGGACAGTTTGCTCATTGTCTTCTTCTTCCTCTTGTCTTATGGCTAGGCGGGGAAAGCCAGCCGGAGGCGGCTCCCCCCTACGCCACGAAAGCCCGCCGCAGGGGACGGGGGCCTTCGCAACGCCCTCTCGCCGGCCTCCAGGGCGCCGGCCGCGCAGACGGCGGCCGCCACGAAGGCCGGGACCTCATGGCCGGGAGGCTGTACGACACCCCGGCCCCAAGAAAAACTACACCTTCTTGCCTTCCTTGAGGGAAAGCACCTCGCCCACGAAGCGGACGCCCTTGCCGTGGTAGGCGTCGGGCACGCGCTGGGCGCGGATGTCGGCCGCGACCTGGCCGACGGCCTGCTTGTCGTGGCTCGTGAGGGTGATGTGGGTCTGGTCGGGCATGGCGATCTTAACCTTCTCGGGGATCTCCATGACGCGGGGGTTCGAGTAGCCGAGGTTGAGGGTCAGGGTCTGGCCCTTCAACTGGCCGCGGTAGCCCACGCCGAAGAGCTCGAGCTGGATCTCGAAGCCCTTGTCCACGCCGATGACCATGCTGTTGAGCAGGGAGCGGATCAAGCCGTGCTTCATCTTGAGCTGGCGCTCGTCGCTGTCGCGGGAGACCAGGATCTGCTTCCCGTCGTCGGAGAGGGCGCACTTGATGCCGGCCGGAATGGCCAGCTCGTGCTTGCCCTTGGGGCCGGAGACCTTCACGAGGCCGTCGGCCATTTCGATCTTGACGTTGGAGCCGACTTCAATCGGCTTCTTTCCCATTCGAGACATCTGTGCTGCTCCTTCTGTTTGACGGGTTACCAGACATAGCAGAGCAACTCGCCGCCCACGCCACGCTTGCGCGCCGTGCGGTCAGTCACCAGCCCTTGGGAAGTCGTGAGGATGGCCACGCCAAGCCCGCCCAGGACGCGCGGGATCTCGGTGCTGCTGACATACACCCGCCGGGAGGGGCGGCTGACGCGCTTGATCCCCTCGATGACGGGGGAGGCGTTCTTGCCCTTGTACTTCAGGGTGATGTTCAGCGCCTTCTTGTTGTGGCCCAGGTCCTCGACCTCGAAACCATCGATGAAACCGGTCTCCTGCAGGGTCTGGGCCAGGGCGGCCTTGATCTTGCTGGAGGGCATGCTCACCGTGGGAAGTCCTGCTTTGGAGGCATTCCGTATCCGGGTCAGCATATCTGCAATCGGATCGCTTAAACTCATTGTAGTAATGCTCCCTGTTTACCAGCTTGCCTTCGTGACGCCGGGGATCATGCCGTTGCTCGCCAGCTCCCGGAAGCAGATCCGGCAGAGGTGGAACTTGCGGTACACGGCGCGCTCGCGGCCGCACCGCTCGCAGCGGGTGTAGGCGCGGGAACTGAACTTCGGCGTCCTCTTCGACTTGATTATGAGACACTTCTTAGCCATCGTCTTCCTCCTCAGTTCGCGGCGAAGGGCATGCCGAGCATCGCCAGCAGGTCGCGGCCCTCCGCGTCGGTGCGGGCCGTGGTCACGATGGTGATGTTCATGCCGATGTTGTGCTTGGCCTTGTCCATGTCGATCTCGATGAAGTCCGACTGGTCGGCGAAGCCGAAGGTGTAGTTCCCCGCACCGTCGAAGGCCTTC
>CACZQQ010000329.1 GCA_902783355.1 uncultured bacterium | reverse complement strand
CTGGGCCCGTCCCGTCCGCCTACCGCATCGCGGTACGGCTCTTCGGGCCGGTGGCGGGGGCTTCGGGCGCGACCTCCGGCGGCACGCGCAGATATTCCAGGGTGCGTTCCGCAATGCGCTTGAAAGTGGGAGCCGAGACGCCGGCGCCAGTATGCGCCACCTCCGTGGGATGCTCCGCCGACACCAGCAGCAGGAAGCGCGGGGTGTCCGCAGGCACGAAGCCGATGAAAGAGGCGAAGTAGTCGCTGTTGTTGTATCCCGCCTTGATGCCTCTGGCGGGGTCGGCCGGCTGGCAGATCTGGGCGGTGCCGGTCTTCCCGGCCACGGCATACCCCTTCAGGGCGGCGCGGACGCCGGTGCCGCCCTCCTCCGTCACGGTCTTCAGCGCCTGGCGGATCTTGTGGGCGGTGTCCGACGTGATGGGCTGCCCCTTGGCAAAGGGGCGGTTGTAGACGACACGGCCGTCGGGATACTGGACCCTGTCGATGATGTAGGGCTGCATCATGATGCCGTTGTTCGCCAGCGCCGACCACGCCTGCACAATCTGCAGGGGGGTCACGTTGATGCTCTGCCCGATGGACATGCGCGTGATGCTGATCTTGCGCCACTGGCGCAGCGGCCTGAAGATGCCGTTGGCCTCGTTGGCGAAGAAGACCGGCTTGCCCTCCGTGGGGTAGAAGCCCAGGCCTGTGCGACGCCCGAAGCCGAAAGCCGCCAGGTTGTCGTACATCTTCTCGTCGCCCAGCTCCAACGCCAGCTTGGCGGTGCCGATGTTGCTGGACTTCTTGACCACCTCGGAGAGCGTCAGGTCGTCGTACTGGTGGGAATCCCGCAGGGGGGCGCCGCCGTATTTCCAGTAGCCGTGTTCGCAGTCCACGACGGTGTCGAGGCGCGCCGCGCGGTTCTCCAGGACCCCGCTCAGGCTGATGGGCTTCATGATGGAACCCGGCTCGTAGGAGTGGATGAGGCAGTAGTTCTGCGCATTGCTGCCGCCGTCGCGCAGCGTCCCCCTGTCGTTGGGGTCGAACTGCGGGAACTGCGCCAGCGCCATGATGGCGCCCGTGGAGGGCTCCAGCAGAATCGCATAGGCGTGGTCGGGCTTGTACTTCTCCCAGAGCGCCCCAAGCTCCTCTTCCACGATTTGCTGCAGGGGCTCCTGGATGGTCAGATAGACATCCGCCCCGTCCTTGGGCTCGACCTCGTAGGTGACCTCGTCCTCCACCATGACGCCATAGCGGTCGCGCAGATAGCTGAAACGGCCGCTGGTCGGCTGCAGATAGGAATCCATGAGCTTCTCAATGCCCGAGACGCCCTCCCCTTCCGAGGAAAGATAACCTAACATATTGGCAAACAAGCAGTTACGAGGATAGGAGCGTGTCCATGAATCGGTGACGCGCACCCCGCTTGTGATCTGGATTTCCTGCAAGGCGGCCATGAGGGCGGCCGCCTCCTCGCGGCTGGCGTTCCATTTCACAATGACCTCCTGGCACCTGTCCATGGCACGGGAGACGCCGCCGATGAGTTCGTCGGCGTCCCTCTCCAGCGCCTTCGCCAGAATATGGCAGGAGCGGCTGATTTCGGGACTGACAGTGCGGCCAGTCTTCTTGCCCTTCTTGCCGCCCTCCGGCGCGACGGCGGCGGACTGCGCCTCGAAGCACAGGTAGACATTGAAGAGCGGCTCCTCGTCCGGCTTGAAGGTGCTCAGGGCCCTTGACGGGCGGATTCGGACGCCAGGGACGGACATGAGCTTGAGCGCGGAGATTTCCTTCAGCGTCATGTCGCCGCAGACCTTGTAGGGGAAGACATGGGCGATGGCGCGCGTGAACTTCCTGTAGAGCGTGTCATAGTCCAGTCCGAGCCGGTCCGCCAGGACGCGCGTGACTTCGGGAAGCCGCCCCGCGAAACGCTTGGGCTCCACATAGATGTCGCGCGTGGCCACATTGCCGGCCAGGATGTTGCCTTCCATGTCCATGATGCGGCCCCGCTGTGCGGTCTCGCCCACCTGCCTGCGGCAGATGGCCAGCGCCTGCGTCGAATATCTTTCGTGCTGAAGCACCTGCACGCCATAGACATGCCGCAGCATTCCGACAAAGGCCAGGCAGATCAGCAGCGACACGCAGACAAGGCGCCCCAGGATGCCCATGCGGAGCCGCATGGTCAGGACGGGCAGCCGCGCCTCCTCCGTGCCATACCGCCACGGCTGCAGCCCACGCCAAAGCCGCCCCGGCAGCCGCCGGAGAAGGGCCGGAAGCCGCCGG
>CACZQQ010000328.1 GCA_902783355.1 uncultured bacterium | reverse complement strand
GCGCCGGCAGGACGTTCTTAAAGGCCTGCGGCAGGATGATGAGCCGCATTGTCGCCCAGGCGGAAAGCCCCAGCGAGCGGCCCGCCTCCGCCTGCCCCTTGTCCACCGCCATGATGCCCGCGCGGACGATCTCCGCCACGTAGGCGCCCGAGTTGATGCCAAGGCCGATGATCGCCACCAGCACGTCGTTGGCGCTTGTCAGGATGACAAAGGACCATATCATGAGCTGGACGACCACAGGCGTCCCGCGGAAAAGGGTCAGATAGCAGCGCATGAGGCCGTCCAGGAGGTGGAGGCCGATATGTTTGAGCCAGAAGAGCCTGCCGCTTGTGAAGAAGCCCTTGAGCGCCTTGCCGAGGGGCTTGGGCTGCGACTGGTAGCAATAGACGCGGATGACGGCCACCGTCACGCCGATGAGGACGCCCAGCAGGAGCGCGCCGACCGTCAGCAGCATGGTGCGCCCGAAGCCCTCCAGGAACATCTTATACCTGTCCTGGACGATGAAGGTGCGTTCAATGGCGGCCTGCAGGCCGTTGAGCAAGGATGACATGGCTTCCCAATATGTTGTGAGTACGGAAAGCCGGCGGCGGTCGCCCGTCGCCGGCGGAGGGGGGGCTCAGGCTACTACTGCGCGGAGGCGGCGGTGTGCTTCTCCTGCCATTCGGCCATGAGGCCGGTCTCGCGCGCCTCGCGGATGGCGTCGTTGATGATGGCCAGCAGCTCGGGGCAGCCCTTGGCGATGATGATGCCGAAGTCCTCGGGGGCCTGCAGGCCCTCGCCGTCGGCCTTCACCATGGGGATGGCCTTGTAGCCGGGGTTCTTCTTGGCCAGCGAGAGGGCCACCAGCTCGTCGATGACAACGGCGTCCAGCTGGCCGCTGACCAGGGAGACGGTGGCGTCGGGGGCGTTGTTGAAGGCCTTGGAGACGGTGCCCTTGCCCTTCAGGATGCCTTCGCGGATGCAGTCCTCGACCATGGTCAGGCCCGTGGTGCCCTGCTGGCCGCCGATGCGCTTGCCGGCGAGGTCCTCGACGCACTTGATGGGGCTTGTTTCAGGCAGGATGAGGTACTGGACGGAGCGGATGAAGGGGATGGAGAAGTCGACGATCTGGCCGCGCTCCTCGGTGATGGTGAAGCCGGAGGCGCCCATGTCGGCCTTGCCGGTGGTGACGGTGCCGATGATGGAGTCGAACTCGGCGGAGACGAACTCGGCCTTCACGCCGATCTTGCCCGCGATGAAGTTCACCAGGTCAATCTCGGAGCCGGCGATGATGCCGGCCTCGCCAAGATACTCGTACGGAGGGAATTCAGGATTGGTGTAGACGACGATCTTGCCGGCCTTGCGGATCAGCTCCAGGCGGCTGAGGTTCTTCTCGGAACCGGCGTTCGTCTCGCCGTCGGCGTTCTTCTTGGAGCAGCTGCACGCCAGGGCGCAGACGGCCACGACGGCCAGGCAGAGGGCGAAAAACTTCTTCATGGTTGACTCCCGTGTGGGTTTGTTGTTGTGTGGCGGGCGCGGCGCAGCCCCTTGGACCGGCAGACAATCCGGTCGGCCGCGCCGCCCGCGCGTAATGTCAAGTACTGTAACCCCCTTGGCAGGTTTTGCGGCCAAAGGCGTTCAGAATATGCGGTTCAGGAGGCGCGGGGCGCGAAGCCGGTCTGGCGCGAGACGTGGCGGCGGCAGCAGGCGCGGATGGTCTCGTCGCCGCCGTAAAGCCACACCTCGCCGAAGGTGCGCGTGAGGCCCGTGTAGAGGATTTCGCGGGTCAGGAGCCCGCCGCCCTCCCCTTCGCGCGGCACAGGAGGAAGGACCATTATAACTTGTTTGAATTCAGAACCTTGTGACTTATGGACAGTCGAGGCGAAGGCAGGCTCCCAGCCAGGCAGCAGCGCCATCGGGACGGGCGCCTCGCGCCCAGGCAGCCAGAGCTGGCCGGGGCAGGAGGGCATGACGACGCCCACGTCGCCGTTGTAGACGCCAAGGGCGCCGTCGTTCCGCGTGACCATGACCAGCTGCGGGCACCCCTCCCCGAGCCACCGGCGGACGATGTCGTTGAGGCGCCTCACGCCGTAGGGCCCCTCCCTGAAGGCGCAGAGGAGGCGGCAGTTGTTCAGGACGGCCTCCGCCAGCGCCTCCTGCGGCGTGGCGGCCCCGGCCAGCGGCGCAAAGCCCTCCACGAGGCGCTTCCGGAAGCCGGGCCACGCCTCCGGCTCGAAGGCCGCCTGGGGCGACAGCGGCACGTAGTGGATCTCGGCCGCGCACGCCTTCAGGAGGGCGACAGCCTCCTCCGCGCGCCCCTCGTTCACCGCGGCCGCCAGACGCGCGACCTCGCCGTCCGACGCGAAGCGCCGGCTCTCCACGAGCTCGCACTTGGGGACGCCCTCCATCCGGCAGAGGTCGGCGAAGACGCGCCCCGGCTCGACGGAGGCCAGCTGGCAGGCGTCGCCGACGAGGGTCAGGCGGCAGCCGGGCTTGAGCGCGGCGACCAGCCTGGCCATGAGCGGCAGGTCGATCATGCTGGCCTCGTCGACCACGAGCCAGTCCAGGCCCAGCGGATTGGCGGCGTCATGGTGGAAGGTCACGCCGTCCCTGCCGGGCTTCAGGAGGGCATGGATGGTGGTTGCGTCCAGGGCGGGCGCCCCCTCCGCCCCTGCGAGGGCGGCCTTCATGGAGTCCTTGACGCGGGCGGCCGCCTTGCCCGTGGGTGCCGCGAGGCCCAGGCGGAGCGCGCCGCCGCCGCGCCGCCCGCGCATCAGCGTGACGGCGCGGGCGATGGTGAAGGTCTTGCCGGTGCCGGGGCCGCCCGTCAGAATCGAGAACCTCTCGCGGAGCATCATGCGGACGGCCTCCTTCTGGCGCGCGTTCAGCCCCGCGAGCGCCTCCTCCGACGGCGGCTCCGGGACTTCCGCCTCCGTGCCCGCCTGCACGCCGATCCATTTGCGGATGTCGCGCTCATAGAGCCAGTTGCGGCGCGCGTAGAGAAGGCCGCCGTCCAGAATGAGAAGGCTCCTGTCAGGCCTGTCCGGCGTGCCGACGAGGGGCGAGGCGGCCGCCAGCGCCTCCTCCTCCGGCGACAGCGCGAGGCAGACGTTGCCGCCCTCCTGGCTGCCGACGACGCGCGCGGCCAGCGAGGCCAATGCCGCCCCCGCGCCCATGCGCCGCAAAAGCGCCTCCGTCATCTGCGCCGCGCGCAGGCCCTGCTCTTCCTTGATGTCATTCATGCTGCGTTGCGCTGCCTGTCATGCGATGCGATGAAACCGCGGCCGCCCCGTCCAATCCCCAGGGAAACGCCGCCCATGCATAACTCCTTGCTATCCAAATAGTTACAAGAACTACCCCTGGCAGAAGGCAGGATCGGTGCGCAGGAGGTTGTCGAAGTAGTCGATGGTCTTGGCGAGGCCCTCGCGCAGCGGCGTCGTCGGCGCCCACTTGAGCGCCTCCTGCGCCGTGGCGATGTCGGGGCGGCGCTGGCGCGGATCGTCGGAGGGCAGCGGCATGAAGATGAGATCCGACTTGGAGTGCGTCAGCTCGAGGACGGTCTCGGCCAGCTGGAGGATGGTGAACTCGGCTGGATTGCCGATGTTGACAGGGCCCCAGAAGCCGTCGGGCGTGGCCATCATGCGCACCATCGCCTCCAGCAGGTCCTCCACATAGCAGAAGCTGCGTGTCTGCTCGCCCTTTCCGTAGATTGTAATATCCTTGTTCTGAAGTGCTTGCAGAATGAAATTGCTGACGACGCGGCCGTCGTGGGGATGCATGCGCGGCCCGTAGGTGTTGAAGATGCGGACGACCTTCACCTCCAGGCCATACTGCATCCTGAAGCAGTTGTAAAGTGTTTCAGCGCAACGTTTTCCTTCATCGTAGCAGGAGCGGACGCCGACGGGGTTCACATTGCCCCAGTACGCCTCCACCTGCGGATGGATGTCCGGGTCGCCGTAGACCTCCGACGTGGAGGCCTGCAGGATTTTGGCGTTGCTGGAAAGCGCCAGGTCCAGCATGTTCATGGCGCCGTAGACGCATGTGCGC
>CACZQQ010000327.1 GCA_902783355.1 uncultured bacterium | reverse complement strand
GCAACGCCGCCGGCCAGTGGTAGATCCATGCCACACGCAAGACTTGCGCGAAAAGAAAGAAGGCGGTCGCCGCCGCCGCCGTCTGCCGTACAAGAACCGCCATCGCCGGCGGCGTCACGCAGTAGCGCTGGCCCCCGTTGTAGAGCAGCATGGCCACGAGGCCCGCCATCATCGCGAGGGCGGTCTGCCGCGCCTCGGCGGCCTCGGGCAGCCATTCGTCCGGATCGCCTCTGCGGCGGATGGCGAGCCTATGCAGGCGGAGGCGTTCGCGCAATTCTTCCGTCAACTCGCGTTCATGGCTCCACATCCACCCTGTCTGGAGGGCGAGTGCCAGCAGGCCGATGAGGCTGCGGACAGGCATCTGCAGAAAGGTCAGCAGATAGAAAGGCAGCGGCACCGCCAAGACGAAGAGCGCATCCCATTTGACGCTTTGCAGGGCGGTCTCATGACGGCCGGCCTTGCAGAGACGGCGTCGCCAAAACGGCACGATGGCAAGCAGGCAGATGAGGGAGACGAGCAGGCCGTTTTGCGCGACACTGTACGCGGCTTCCGTGAAGGTGAACAGGAAGAGATGGAAGAAGGCCCCCAGAGAGAGGACAAGCCTGTTCCACCGCTCAATCTGCCTGAGGCACGAGGCGTACTCCTGGTCCGGTCGTCGTGGCATGGGTGGGCGCTACGGCTTTGCGGCGGCGTAGTGCGCCTGGAAGAACTCAAGCCACTGGCGGCGCTGCTCCTGCTGGTCGCGCGGCGTCCGCGCCTGGAGGACCGTCGCGGCCTCGTGATGGGCGAAGGGAAGCGCGCGGAAGGCCGCCTGCCGTTCGGCGGAGAGCGCCTCGACGCCGCCCGCACGGAGGATGTCGGCATAGGAGGCCCGCAGTTCGGGGCCCGCGTCGATGATCATCGTCTTGATGAGATTGCGCATGACGTTGAAGAGCCGTCCCGTCCATGCCCCTTGGTAGGTGAAGGAGGAGGCCATGCGGAAGGGGTTCTCGTCGCCGAGGCACTGGTATTTCCGTTCGGCGGGGTCCTCGTAGAGTTCGCGGCGGACGGGCTGCCGGTAGAGGGTGTATTTGCGGGGGCCGCCGGGCGTGCCTGCGTAGTTGCCCCAGAGGCGCTGCGCCTCCAGGCTCAAGGTGAAGTCGACGAACTCCTCCGCCAGATCGCGGTTGGGGGCGCCGCGCAGGATGGCAATGGGGTCGCCGGAGACGGTGGAGCCCGCGCCGGGCGTGCGGTAGGAGATGGTCTCGCGCCCCTGGTGCCGCTTCTCCCACTCCACCTGCGAACGACCGTAGAAGTCGATGCACATGCCGGCGGCGATCTGGCCGGCCGCCGCGTCCTCCGTCACCTTGGTGGCGGAGAAGGTCAGGTAGGCCGCGTTGCCGCCCAGCTGCTTGATGAGCGTCATGGCCTTCTCCCATGCCTCGTCCAGAACCTGCGGGTCGCACTTTGCGGAAACCACGCCCGTCTTCTTCAGCACATGGTCCTGCATTTCGCGCTGGATGAGCATCTCGAAGCACTTGTTGATGGAGCCGCTCTGCGTGGGGTCGGCGACGCCGACGGCCCCCAGCAGGCGCGGATCGGCCATGTCGCGCCACGACGTCCCGAAGCGGTCGATCTCCTCCTGCGTGTAGCCGAGGGCGGCCAGCCGGTCGCGGTTGTAGATGATGCCGAAGCAGGAGAAGCAGGTGGCGTAGTAGCAGTCGTCTGTGTCGTACCAGACCTCGCCGCCGCCGCCGGAGGCCAGCGGAGGTTCCTCCCCCGCAAACCATTCCGGATGGCGATGCTGCACGCCGGCGGGCACGAGGATGCCCGACGCCTTCAGGCGCGAGCAGTCGTATGTGCCGCCGCCCATGAGCACATCGATGTCAATGCCCACGTCGCTATGGAGGAAGCCCGCGCGGGCACGCCCCGCAGGAGTGCCGTCCGACGTGTCGGTGCCCGCATCAAAGGCGGCGGCGGCAATCGCGTCGCTCCATTCGCCCCCCTGCTCCTTCCAGTAGTGCTGGAAATTGGCGCTATATGTACTATTGATATAACGGACGATTTCGGAGGCGCCGCCGATGGCCCGCCAGTCGATGGAGACATCCTCTCCGGTGCGGGCCTTGTGGTAGGCGCGGAAGGCCTGCTCCACCTCGTAGCGGATGGCCTCGTTGTGCGGCGAGATGACGACCAGCTGCCGCCCCGTGGCCGGCACCTTCTCCTCCTGCCGCCGCAATGCCAGCGGCAAGGCGATGACCACCACAAGAAACAGGCCAAGGAGGAGATAGGTCTTCATTCTGACGACAACCTATTTGAGCCCAAGAACATCCTGCATGTCGTACCGCCCCGGCGCGGCGGCAGCGAGGAACTTGGCGGCCCGCAGCGCCCCCTTCGCGAAAGTCTGGCGGCTCGACGCCTTGTGGGTCAGCTCGACACGCTCGCCGGCCGTCGCGAAGACCACCGTGTGGTCGCCAACGACGTCGCCGCCGCGCAGGGCGTGCATGCCTATCTCGTTCTTCGTGCGCGCGCCCACCAGGCCGCTGCGGCCGTGGCGGACCGCCGTCGCATAGTCAAGCCCGCGCGCCTCCGCCAGAATCTCCCCCAGGCGGACCGCCGTCCCCGAAGGGGCGTCCTTCTTCTGGTTGTGGTGCATCTCCACCACCTCGATGTCATAGCCGTCCCCCAGAAGAGGCGCCACCTGGCGGCACAAGGCAAAGAGCAGATTGACGCCGATGGACATGTTGGGGGACTGGACGATGCGCGCGCCGCCGGACGCCAATTTGTCCAGGCGGGCCTGGTCCTCCGCCGTGAGCCCCGTGGAGCCGATGACAACTGTAAGTCCTTGCGCTACAGCAATTTCCGCAAGACGGACGGCATCCGTGTTGGCGGTGAAGACGATGGCGCAGTCGCTCTCCTTGAAGGCGACGGCGGGGTCGTCGGTGATGGGGACGCCTGCCGCCGCGCCGCCGGCCAGCTGCCCCGCGTCCGCACCAATGAAGGGATTGCCCTTGCATTCCAGGGCGCCGGCCAGCTTCAGCTCACTGTCGGCCAGCACCTCATTGACAAGCATGCGGCCCATGCGGCCCGCAGCCCCTGCTATCGTGATGCGTATGATGCCCATTTCCTACTCCTCTTCTGCCTCTTCCGCGTCCTCTTCTTCGTCTTCTTCCACGCCGTCTTCGTCTTCTTCCGCGCCGTCTTCGCCGTCCCCGGCCTCGCCGTCAGGCTTCTTGTCGCCGACGGCCTTCTTCTCCTCGGGATGGGCCTGGCGGTAGAGGGAAGGCCTGCCCTTGTAGTCGCGGATGTACTCCAGGGCGAGAGCCAGGTGGGGATCCTGCCTGTCGCGCTCCGCGACGTCCTCAATGCGGTCGAGGCGGAGATATTCGCGGCGCGTCAGCCGCTTCACCATCTCCGGCATGATGCCGACCCCGTGGATTTCGCGGTGGCTCTTGGTGAAATACTTGTTGACGGTCAGCTTCAGGCCGGAGCCGTCCGGGAAGCTCACCACGTTCTGGACCGAGCCCTTGCCGTAGGACTTCTCGCCCACGAGCCCCGCGCGGTCGTAGTCGTTCAAACAGGACGACATGATCTCCGCCGCCGAGGCGCTCCCCCCGTTGATGAGAATGACCACGGGCACCTGCGCAGGGAACTTGTAGCCGCCGCCGCTCAACGACTCGTAGGTCTCGTTTGCGTGCCGCCCCACGACCGAGACCACCAGCCTGTCCTTCGGCAGGAAGTTGGAGCACATGAGGCGCGCGCTCTCCAGTAGGCCGCCGGGGTTGAAGCGCAGGTCGATGACAAGCCCCTCCGTCGCCTGCGGCTCCAGACGGCGCAGCGCCGCCTCGAAGTCTTTGGGCGCGGTCTGGGTGAACTCCGTGACGCGCACATAGCCGACGCGGGTGCCCTCTATGACATGCACGTCCTCGACGCTGGAGACGGCGATCTCGGCCCGCGTCAGCGTGTACCGGATGACCTCCTCGGCGCCGCCGCGGCGGATGCCGACCTCCACCTGCGTGCCGCTCTCGCCGCGCAGCTTCAGCGAGACGTCCTGCCGCGGCCCAGGCTCCAGCGCCTCGCCGTCGATCTCCACGATCTGGTCGCCCGCCTGGATGCCCGCCCGGGCCGCCGGCGTGTCCTCGATGGGATGCTTCACGATCACCGCCCCGTCCGGACGGTAGTCCAGGACGATGCCGATGCCGCCGAAGGCCCCGCTGCTGTCCTCGCTGAAGTCGTGGTACTCCTTGGGGGGCATGTATTCGCTGAAGGGGTCCAGGGAGGCGGTCATGCCGCGGATGGCGTCGGTCAGCAACTGCTCGTCGGTGATCTTGTCGCCGTCGATGTGGTTGCGCCGGATCATCTCCATGACCTGCATGAGGATCTCCAGCTTCTCCTCGACGGAGGCAGCCTGGCCGCCCCCGCCGCCCGCCTTCCCGGGCGCGCAGTAGGCGCGGTAGCTGTAGACGCCGTTCAGGAGAAGCAGCGCGGCGACGGCGATGTAGAGGGCTCGGCGTAGTCTCATGTCAGAGGTGGATTAGGCGTGGATCCAGGCGAAGAGCTTGGCGGAGAGGTCCGCCAGGGGCACCCGCTCCTGCGTCATGGTGTCGCGGTTGCGGACGGTGACGGCGTGGTCGTTCTCCGAATCGAAGTCGTAGGTCACGCAGAAGGGCGTGCCCACCTCGTCCTGACGGCGGTAGCGCTTGCCGATGGAGCCCGTGTCGTCGTATTCCGTGCGGAAGCAGGCCTGGCGGAGCGCCTTCTGCACTTCGCGCGCCGGTGCCTCCAGCTTCTTGGAGAGGGGCAGGACGGCCACCTGGACGGGGGCGATCATGGGGGTCAGGTGGAGCACCACGCGGGCGTCCTCGTCCTTGCCCTCCTTCTTGGTGGCGGCGGTGTCCTCGTCGTAGGCGTTGCAGAGGACCATGAGGCTGATGCGGTCGAGGCCGCAGGAGGTCTCCACGACGGTGGGATAGAAGGCTTCCTTCGTCTCGGCGTCGAAGTACTTGCACTGCGCCTCCTGCTTGGAGAAGAGGGCGTGCTGGCTCATGTCCCATGTGCCGCGGTGGTGGATGCCCTCCACCTCGTCCCAGCCGAAGGGGAAGAGGTACTCGATGTCGACGGCCTGCTTGGCGTAGTGGGCGAGCTTCTCATGCCACTTCCAGCGCAGCTTCTCCTCCGGAATGTGGAGGATCTGGGTGTAGAAGTTCCAGCGCTCGTGGCGCCAGTACTCGAACCAGTCCAGGGAGCCCTCGTCCTTGCAGAAGAACTCCATCTCCATCTGCATGAACTCGCGGGAGCGGAAGGTGAAGTTGCGGGGGTTGATCTCGTTGCGGAAGGCCTTGCCGATCTGGGCGATGCCGAAGGGCAGCTGCTGGCGGGCCGCTATGCGGATCGTGTTGAAGTCCACGAAGATGGGCTGGCAGGTCTCGGCGCGCAGATAGGCGATGTGGTCCTCGTCGAAGACGGGGCCGACGTAGGTGCGCATCATCAGGTTGAAGTC
>CACZQQ010000326.1 GCA_902783355.1 uncultured bacterium | reverse complement strand
TCCCGCGCCGAAGCGGCGCGGGTCAAGTTGACTTCGGGCGGATTTTCCAACCTGAGCCGGCGCCACTTTGGCGCCGGCAGATGCGGCGCAAAAAATCCGCAGCCTGCGCCGGCAGATGCGGCGCAAAAAATCCTCCGCCCGCGCCCGCAGATGTGGCGCGGGCTGGTTGTTTTTTGAAATCCGCCGCCTTGGCGCGCGCAAACTATGATACATTATCCGCATTTCCATTGTAGGAGACACGCCACATGAACCGCAAGAGCCATTTCCGCTGCACTGCCACGGGCGATGCGATGATCACGCGCCGCCTGCCCGCTGAAGGCGACTACGAGGGCTTTGCCGCCGTCCGCGACTTCATCCGCCAGGCCGAGTTCCGCTACGGCAATCTGGAGACCACTGTCCATAACTTCGAGGCCTGCGGCGCGGCGCAAAGCGGCGGCAGCTGGCTGTGTTCGCCGCCGGGCGTGCTGGACGACATGCGCCGTTTCGGCGTCAACATCCTCAATCTGGCCAACAACCACGCCCTGGACTACGGTCCTGACGGCCTGAAGCGCACCATGCACTATCTGCGGTCGGCGGACTTCCCCTTCTGCGGCATCGGCAACAATCTGGCGGAGGCCGCCGCGCCCGTCTATCTGGACACGCTGGCTGGCCGCTATGCGCTCATCGGCTGCACGATGACCTTCAATCCGGAGGACATGGCGGGAAAGCAGACCGCCAGCCTGCCGGGACGGCCAGGCGTCAATGGCGTGAAACCGCGCCTGCGCTACACGCTGTCGAAGGCAGATCTCGTTGAATTGAAGCGCATTGCGGACAGCCTCGGCATCAATGTGCACGATGACATCGAACGTGCGGAAGGCTATCTGCCGCAGCTGAAGGAGGGAATGCAGGCCTTCGGTCCGCTCATGTTCGAAGAGGCAGACAAGGCCGCCGTCCATGCCGCCGTCCCCGCAGGCGACCTGAAGCGCGTGACGGACGCCATCGCGGAAGCGCGCTTCATGGCGGACTACATCGTCGTCTCCTTCCACAACCACACGATCACGGGCGCAAGCAAGGAAACCGTGGACGAGGCCTCCGTGCAATTCGCTCATGCGTGCGTCGACGCAGGCGCGGACGCCGTCATCGGCACGGGGCCGCACCTCCTGCGCCCCATGGAAATCTACCGCGGCAAGCCCGTCTTCTACAGCCTGGGCGACTTCATCATCCAGCTGGAGACCATCCAGCGCGCCCCCGACGGCATGTTCGCCAAGCAGAAGCTCGACGGCAATGCGCGGCTGGACGAACTCTTTGAGAACCGTTCCGACCACGGCCGGCGCGGCCTCTGCTATAATCCTATTATGTACAAGTCGGTCATCCCCTTCTGGGAGACGGAGGACGGTGAACTGACGCGGATGGTGCTCATGCCAATCGAGGAGAACTACGGCCTGCCGCGTTCGCAGGCGGGATGGCCGCGTCCTGCGCCCGCCATGGGCATTCTGGAGCATCTTGCCGAAATGAGCCGCCCCTACGGCGTGGACATTGACATCAAGGCCGGCCTTGGCTATGTAAATCTTTAACCTACTGCAATGCAAGAATTTACAGAATACGCGCAAGAAATCCAGCCGGAATTGCTGCAGCTGATTCGCGACCTCTGCCGCATTCCCGCGCCCTCCCACCATGAGGAGGCGCGCGCCGCCTTCTGCCAGAAGTGGTTCATGGACAACGGCTTCCCGCATGTCTGGACAGACGAGGCACTCAATGTGCTGGCGCCCGTGCGCGTGGCGGACGAGGGGCCGCTGACGGTCATGATGGCGCACACGGACACCGTCTTTCCCGACACGCAGCCCATGCCGATGGCAGAGCAGGGCGGCCGCATGGCGTGCCCGGGCGTGACGGACGACACCGCCAATCTCGCCGTCCTCATGCTCTGCGCGCGCTTCTTCCTCCAGAATCCGCCGTCGGACGGCCGTGGCATCCTCTTCGTGGCGAACTCCTGCGAGGAGGGGCTCGGCAACCTGAAGGGCAGCCGGAAGATCGTGGATGACTACGGCGCGCGCATGGATGAGTTCATCACATTGGATTCCAGCGACATGAACAAGATCGTGACGCGCTCCGTCGGCTCCCACCGCTACCGCGTGGAGGCCAAGACGGAGGGCGGCCACTCCTTTGCCAACTTCGGCCGTCGCAACGCCATCGAGGCTCTCGCCGCCCTCATCGAGCGCCTCTACAAGGTGGAGGTCCCCCACGAAGGCGACAGCAAGACCACCTACAACGTCGGCCTCATTTCAGGCGGCACCTCCGTCAACACCATCGCGCAGTCGGCCGAGATGATGTACGAATACCGTTCGGACAGCCGCCGCTGCCTGGAGGCGATGCGCCAGACCTTCGAGCGCCTCGTGGATGAGGCGCGTGGCGACGACGTGGAGATTGCCGTCGAGCTGGTGGGCGACCGTCCCTGCGCGGGCGACGTGGACGTGGCGCGGCTGTCCGCCTTGCAGGACCGCGTGCGCGCCTCGATGAAAGCCGCCTTGGGCGTCGAGGCACACGGCTATCTCTCGTCAACGGACTGCAACATTCCGCTGGCCAAGGGGATACCCGCCGTCTGCTTCGGCGTCTGCCGTGGCGGCGGCTGCCATACGCGCGAAGAGTGGCTGGATACTTCCAGCCTCACAGACGGCTGCCGCCTCCTCCTGGATTTCTTGTATCGAAAGTAGTTCCTTCACTTTTCCCGTCCTGTGCCGTCAGCACAAACCGTCGGTCTTTCAACCTCATGAAAATCAAGACATTACTGGAGAACGGAAGCGAGATCCGCCGCTTCATCACCTTCGACGACTGCGAATGCATGGTCATCCATGCGCCATCGCGCCCGATGACGGCGGACGGCAAGGCGGTCGTCGTCTTCGGCGGCCATGGCTCCGTCGGCGAGACGACCAACATCACGGACGAGGCGGCGGTCGACTTCCGCGCCGAACTCCTGCGCATGGGCTATCTTCTTGTCTGCCCCGACTGCGGCCCGTCGAACTGGGGGAACCGCGAGGGCACGCGCATCGCCCTGCGCAGCATCGAGCAGCTGCCCGACGCCGGCTATCCGCTGCCGCAGAAGCTGCCGCTCTTGGGCTACTCCATGGGCGGTTGCGCCGCCCTCATGTTCGCCGTCCGCCATCCGGAACGCGTCGAGCGCGTCGTGGACATCTTCGGCGCCGTGGACTTGGAGTGGATGCGCGCCAACAAATACCCCTGCGAAATGGGGCAACTCTATCCCGACCCCGCCGCTCTGCAGGAGTCGATCCCCTACAATTTCATCGACCAGCTGAAGGACTTCCCCATCCGCATCGTCCATGGCACGGACGACGACGTGGTTCCTCTGGAACAGTCGCTGCGCCTGCGCGACTTGCTGAAGGCCGCCGGCGCGCCCGATGTGACGATGACGCGCATCCCGCAACTGGGTCACACCAACGAAATCATGCGCGCGTGGCGCGGACATCTGCTCAATGCGGTGGACGGCCCTGCGCTTAAATGGCTCAAGCCCTATGAAAATCCTATGCAACTTGTTGGTTTTCAATGGTTTAATGAAAGGCATGAATATCGGCGCCTGCCGGATGAGCTGCCGGACAAGGTGACGCAGTATCCGAATGGCGAAGCTACCAAGATTTCTGCGGCGCAGTGTATTGCCTTTGACCTGGCCAAGCACACGGCTGGCGGCCAGATTCGCTTCCGCACGGACAGCACCGCCTTCTACATCCGCGGCAAGCTGCAGACAATCGGGATGATGTACAACATGTCCTTCTGCGGGCAGGCGGGCTTCGACCTCTACCTGACGGACGAGGGGGGGCGCTGGCGCTGCATGGGCGTCAACAGGCAGAACGGCGAACGCGCGGAGGAGTTCGAGAACGAGTTCCTGCACGGGATGACGCGCCGGATGCGCGATGTCCTCATCGACTTCCCGCTCTACAATGGCGTGGAGTGGGTGGAGATCGGCCTGGACCGCGACGCGCGCGTGGAGGCGTCCGCGCCCTACGCCGACCCGCGCCCCATTGTCTGGTATGGCACCTCCATCACACAGGGCGGCTGCGCAACCCGCCCAGGCATGGCCGCCACCAACATCGTCTCACGTCGCCTGAACCGCCCCATCCTCAACGAAGGCTTCTCCGGCTCGGGACGCGGCGAACCCGAAATCGCGCGGATGCTCGCGTCCATTGAGAATCCCGCCGGCTACGTCCTTGACAATGCATGGAATGTGGATAACGGCGCCTGCCGCGCCACATTGCCGCAGTTCATCGACATCATCCGCGAAAGACATCCCACGACGCCGATTCTGCTGATGACGCCCACGCGCGGGCGCGAGGCCGCCACAGAAACCACCGGCGTGGCAGACCCCATGGCGGAACGCGCCGCCTTCATCGTCCAGACTTGCGCCGACCGCCGCGCCGCCGGCGACAGGAACATCCACTGCCTCGACGTCTATGGTGACAGCGTCCTTGGCGACGACTACGATGAGGCGCTTGTGGACGGCTGCCACCTCACCGATCTCGGCTTCCTCCGCCTCGCCGACGCCGTCGCCCCCCTGCTGCAGAAGATTCTGAGCTGAGGCGATCAACCTGAGCGGGCGCGGGAGGGCCGCGCTCCTGCGCGGCCGACACCGCCGGATCTCTCCAACCTGAGCGGGCGCCACTTTGGCGCCCGCAGATGCGGCGCGAAAAATCCGCCGCCCGCGCCCGCAAATGCGGCGCAAAAAATCCGCCGCCCGCGCCCGCAGAAAAGGAGTAATCTCCATGACCAAGCCATCCCTGCATCGCGAGACTTACGGCTATCGCGGCGTCATTCCGCTGGAGTTGCCGCCCAGCGCCACCTTCTGCTGGAGCACAGGCGGCAACATGACGCTGCCGAAGGAGCGAATCCCCCTGACGCTGGCGGGCTGCTTCGAGACAGAATATCCTTCAGACGATGTCATCGTCGTAGGCGATGTCGCCTCATCGACCTATATCTTGGCGGGCGCGGTGACGGCGCAGCGGTCGCTGACGCACTTCACGGCGGTCCGCCATGCGGGGCGTCTTGTCGCCGTCAACGTATGGCAGCCGGACATCGCGCCCGACGGCGTGCCGGAGGAGGTTCTCGTCCTGCAGGGGACGGATTGGCGCGACCTGCTTGTGCGCTATGCCGACGAAGCTGCCCGCCGCAACGGCGCCATCCCCCACAAGGGCGAGCCCAACCTGACAGGCTATTGTACATGGTACTATTACTACGCCGACGTGACTTCCGCCGACTTCTTCGAGAACCTGGAGATCATCAAACGCAGCCAGACGGGCCCCTACCGGTCGCAGGTCGTCCAGATTGACGACGGCTACCAGACCTTCCAAGGTGACTGGCTCTCCACGCATGCCTCGTGGCCTGTTTCCATGGAGGAGGTCGCGCACCAGATCACCTCGGCGGGACTTCAGGCCGGCATCTGGCTCATGCCCTTCCAGGCCTCGACCGCCTCGCAGGTTTTCCGCGACCATCCGGACTGGTTCGTCAAGGGCGAGGACGGACAGCCGTCGGTCAGCCAGGGGTGGTCGCCGCCGCCGGACGACCAGTGGGCCTGCCTTGATTTGACGCATCCTGAAGTCCTGGAACATCTTGCGCATGTCTTCCAGACCTTCTACAAGTGGGGCTTCACCTACTTCAAGATGGACGGCCTGGGCTTTGCGCTGAAGCACGGCGGCCGCCATGACCCCGCCGCCACGCCTGTCAGCGCCTTCCGCCAAGGCATGGCCGCCATCCGCAAGGCCGTTCCCGACGCCTTCCTGCTCTCCTGCTGTCCGCCGCAGCTGCTCTGCCTCGGCTACGCCGACATGAGCCGCGTCAGCAACGACACGAAGGCGGACTGGACGCAGCTGGCCTCCGCCGCACGGACTTCCATGAGCCGCTGGTGGATGGTCGACCGCTGGTTCCGCTGCGATCCGGATGTGGTCGTCGTCCGGACGGATCGCGGCGACAATACGTTGGGCGCAAGCCACATATCGGCGCTGGCCGGCATCTTGACAGGCGTTTCGCTCACCAGCGACAAACTGGATGTGCTGCCACCGGACAGGCTGGCGCTTCTGGGGCGCGCAGCCGCCTTGCGCATGCTCAACCCGCGCCCCATCCTGTGGAAGGTAGGCGAGTGGGAGAGCGCCTTCGAGGGCACCGTGGACGGCCAGCCCGCCGTCGCGCTCTTCAACTACACGGAGGCGCCCCGCACATGGAAGTTCGCCGAGTTCGGACGCGGCGAGACCGCCACGGAACTGCTGCAGCCCATGGGGGAAGTCAGCAGCGAAATCACGCTGCTGCCCCATGACGCCGCTCTCCTGCAGTGGGAGGCGTAGCGCCTGCACCAAATCCGAATGGAAGGCGGCCCCTGGCGCGCCTATTCAGCGCGGGGGTGGAACTTCTTGAAGGTC
>CACZQQ010000325.1 GCA_902783355.1 uncultured bacterium | reverse complement strand
GCGAAGCACTTCGCCGGTGCCGTAGGTGGTGGCTTCGAGAGGCCTTAGTTCTTGGCGTGGAATAAGTTCAAGGCCGGCGGTGGCGGCCAGTTCCAGCGCGCCGGATTCACCGTCCGCCGAGACGAGGGCGCGCGAGGCGATCGGCCGCATGAGGGCGTCGTGCGCGGGGAGGGTCACTTCCTGCCAGGCGGGATTGGCGGCCTTCAGGGTGGCGCAGAAGCCCTCGCCGCCGTCGGAGAGCGGGAATGTCAGCACTTCGTCGTCGGGGCGGACGGAACGCCAGCCTTCCGCCAGCGCGGCGGCCACCGCCGTGTTGGGCAGCGCGTTCTTGAAGGAGTCGGGGGCGATGAGAATGCGCATCAGGGGAGGCCCTCCACGATGACGGAGACGCCGTCGGGAATGACGGCCACCCTGCTGTCCGCGCCGACGATTTCCTCCGCCATCCGGAGGGCCTCGCCGATGGTGCTGGCGCACGGGAAATGCATGGCGCGAAGCAGGTTGTGGTCGCAATCGGTGGTGACGATGATGACCGTGTGGTGTGAAAGGACGCGCGCGAGAATCTGGTATTGCCACTGGTCGGGCGTGGTCGCCTCACGCGGGACGGCCTCGATTTGGCGCAGGAGCCCCTGCGGCGTCTCCATGGCGGAGAGCGCCTTGCGGAAGGCCTCGCCGCCCACGCCGTCGGAGCAGCTGGCGCACAGGATGATGACGCCGCCTTCGCGGCAGGCGGCCTCGCCGGCGGTCATGCCCTTCACCGCCTGGTAGACATTCTGGTCGAGCGGGTGGCCGCCGTTGGAGGTGACGACGATGTCGGAGAGGGGGACGCGGACGACGCAGCGCTCCTTGAGGAAGGCGCAGCCCGCCTCGTGGGCGGCCTCCAGGTCGCCTGCGAAGGCGCGCACGACCCGATGGGCGGCGTCCAGGACGACGTTGAGGATGAAGGCGACCCTGGCCATGCGGCCCGCCGCCACCATGTCGTTGTGGATGGGATTGCCCTCCAGAAGGCCCGTGCGGGCGCGCGGCGAGGCGATGAAGGGGGCGCAGTGGTTCTCGTGGACGCTGGCCCGGGACGCGATTCCGGGCAGGATGCATTTGCGTCCGCCCGAGAAGCCCGCGAAGAAGTGCGGCTCGATGAAGCCCGTGCCGACGAGCAGGTCGGCCTCCAGGGCGAGGCGGTTGACGGCGAGCCGTCCGCCGGAGGGCAGCGTCCCCAGGTCCGCCAGGCTGGCGGCGTCCTCGCTGTCGTGGATGACAATCTCCTCGTGGTCGGCGATTTCCGCCCCCAGCATCTCGCGCAGTTCGGCCATGGAGGTCGCGCGGTGGCAGCCAGTCGCCACCAGCAACGTGACGCGGATGGCGGGTTCGGCGGCACGCAGGCGGCGCAGCAGCGGCGGCAGGAGCAGGCGGCTCGGCACGGGGCGCGTGTGGTCGCTGACGATGACGACGGCGTGGCGCTTCCCGCGCGCCAGTTCCTCCAGGCGCGGTGCGCCGACGGGATGCTCCAGCGCGGCCTCGATTGCGGCGGTCTCGTCGTCGGCGCCTTTCAGTCCTGCGGACGTGAAGATGCCGTTCAGACGCGCTTCGGGCAGTTCACCTGTCAGATGGCCACGTCCGTAGGGAATCGAGAATGTCTGCATATAACTACTTGCGTCCCATGAACTTATCAAGATCTACAAGACGGTCGGGCGTGAGGACTTTCGCGGGGATGATGTGCGCCATGAGCGTCTGCTTCGCCGCCGCCTCGACCAGCTCCAGCTTGTCGAAGGCGTTCAGGAGGCTTGTGCCGACGGCGACGACGCCGTGGTTCTCCATGAGGCCGCAGTCGGCCTCCCGCATGCCGTCCCCCACCAGCGCCGCCAGTTCGGGCGAGCCCATGATGGCGTAGGGGATGCGGACGACCTTGCCGACGACGGCGTAGGCTTCCGCCGTCAGGCGCATTTCGACGGACTCCTCCGTCGCGCAGAAGAAGGTGGCTGTCACGGGGTGGGCGTGGACGATGGCGGCCACGTCGGGGCGTGCGCGGTAGATGGCCAGATGGAGGCCTGTCTCGATGCTCAGCTTCAGCTGAGGCGTCAGCGTCGTGCCGTCCATGCGGACGATGCCGACCTGGTCGGGGCGCTGCTCGGCCTTGTCGGACTGGGAGGCGGTGATGGCGACGAGGCCGTCGGCGGTTCGGCAGGAGATGTTGCCGCCGCTGGTGGTGGTCAGCATCTGCCGGTAGAGCCGCCGCATGAAGTAGGCGACGGCCTCGCGTTCGTGTGCATACATCATAATAATGTACTGTACTATTCTTCTTCCAGCGCGCGGCTGGTCTTGCCCGAGTTGGCGGGGTAGATCTTCCAGCTGCACGTGGGCTTGAAGCGGTTCTCGATGTTGAATTCGCAGACGTGGCCGGCCCTTTCGACGGCGGGGATGACCCAGCCGGGGCAGTGGTGGCAGTAGCGCGGATAGGGGCCTGCGTCGTTGTCGGTGACCTTCGAGAGGCTCGGGCACCTCTTCATCCGGAACTCGGCGTGGTCGGGGAACTCGTGGATCTCCAGGTCGCAGTTCTCCTCGACGCGGATCATGTCCCAATATTCGCACATGCCGTGGAGACCCTGCCTGAAGAAGTCGTCGCGGCGCGGGTTGGGGGCCTCCGAGATCTCGCGGTAGTAGTCCTTGAGTGTCTCCAACGAAGGATCTTGCGCTTCAAGGAACTTGAAGACCTCGTTGTAGAAACGGACGAAATGGTCGCTGGGAATCATCTTTTTGGAAAGGGGGCGGGCGCGCCGCCAGAACGGAGACGCGCCCGCGGGTTGTTCAGCCGTCAATCTTCAGGCTTCTCCACGATGGTGCTCTTCCTGCCCGACGACTTCGGGTAGATCTTGGAGCTGCAGATGGGCTTGAAGCGGTCGATGATGTTGTATTCGCAGACGAACCCTGCCTTCTCGACGACGGGGATGACCCAGCCGGGGCAGTGGTTGCAGTAGCGTTCGAAGGGGCCTGCGTCGTTGTCGGTGACCTTGCCGAGGCTCGGGCACTTGTTCATGCGGAACTCGATGTGGTCATCGTATTTCTTGATGTCCATGTCGCAGTTCTCTTCGAAGCGAATCATGTCCCAGTACTCGTACATGCCCTGCAAGCCCTTCTCGGTGAAGATCTTGAGGCAGTGCGACTCCTGGTCGTGGGCGATCTCGCGGTAGTAGTCGGCGAGGCCGTC
>CACZQQ010000324.1 GCA_902783355.1 uncultured bacterium | reverse complement strand
CGAGCTTGCCGTCGGCGGCCAGTTCGGGGAGGGCCTCCGGAAGGTTGGTCGGCGCCTTCTCCGTGATGCAGGCGATCGCGACATAGCCGTTGCCCATAGCCATGCGCGTCACGTCGCCGACCTGGGCGGCGTGGCGGATGGCGGCCGCCAGATTGGGCTGGGCGCCCTTGAGGCCGGAGATGATGTCCTCAGTGGAGACCAGGCCGGAGGACTGGCAGACGGCGCCCAGGCTCTCGGCCTCCTTGCGGAAGCGCGCGAGGCGGGCGGCCTCGTCTTCGCCTTGGACGCGGCCGTCGAAGGCGCCGTAGAGCTTGCCGGCGCGGCGGCGCGCCTCGGAGCGCAGCTTCTCCTCGGAGAGGACGGTCGTGATGGCGGGGGTCGCCTCCTGGAGGCTCTTGCCCTTGTAGAGGCGCTCGCCGTACTGGTCGAAGTAGGCCTTGACCTCCTCGGCGGTGGGGGTCAGGGCGGCGGCCAGGGTGGCGTCGTCGGCCATGGCCTTGCGGATGGCGGCGAAGTTGAAGAGGGCGACGAGGGCGTTCTTGCTTTCAGGCAGCTTGAGGTCGGCCTTGCGGTTCTTGAAGAAGTCCTGGATTTCCTCCTCGGTGGGCTGCGCGTCCTTGGGGTTGATGCGGACCAGGGCGGCCTTCAGGGCGTATTCGGCCAGTTCGGCGTCCACCTCGGCGTCGGAGACGGTGACGGCGTCGGTCACGGACTTTGTGAAGCGTTCGATGGCGAGGTGGTCGCGGACGATGTCGTCGAATTCGGAGGGGAGGATGTCGTAGTGCCGCTTGATGGCGTCCAGGAAGTTCTGGAAGGCGGCGGGGTCGAATTGGCCGTTGGTCTGGAAGGGGGCGTAGCCCTTGATGAAGGCGAGCACCTGGTCGTCGGTCACCTTGTCCATGCCCTTTTCGTGGGCGGCGTGGAGGATGCGCATGCGCGTCAGCATTTCGTTGAAGAGGACATCCTGCTCGCGGTCGAAGTCCTGGCCGAAGGAGGGCGGATACTGCAGCCAGACGCCCACCTTCGTGTGCGACATCCCTTTCTGCACGCGCTCGCGGGTCAGCTTCTTGCCGTAGATTTCGCCGAAGTCCCCGATGCCTTTTTCACCCCGGAAGACATTGCCGGGCGTGACGAAGATGACGAAGGTGGCGATGATGATGAGCAGCAACACGAAGTAGGTTATGCGCGCATGCTTCTCGAAGTAGCGGTTGAAGTGTCCGATGAACATGTTGTTGTTCCAGATGTTGAGGTTGGTGTGTGACAGTTGGAAAGGGATGTGGCCGCCTCAGCGGAGGGCGGCGACGGCGGCGGCGTAGCCCTCCGGGGAACGGAAGACGCTGGAGCCGGCGACCAGCATGGTCGCGCCGGCGGCCTTGACCTGCGCGGCGGTCGCGGCCGCGATGCCGCCGTCCACCTCCAGGTGCACCTTCAGCCCGCGGCGGTCGATCTCACGGCGCAAGGCGGCGATCTTGGGCAGCTGGTCCGCCATGAAGGACTGGCCGCCGAAGCCCGGCTCAACCGTCATGACCAGCACCAGCTCCAGCTGCTCCAGATAGGGGAAGACCGCCTCGGCGGGCGTCTTGGGCTTCACGGAGAGTCCGGCCGTGCAGCCGCCGTCGTGGATGGCGCGGATGACCGCGGCCGGCTCGTCGTCCGATTCCACATGGAAGGTGATGTGCTGCGAGCCCGCCTTGATGAAGTTGGGCGCGTAGCGCAGGGGCTCGCTGATCATCAGGTGCGTGTCGAAGAGGGCGCCGGAGTATTTGCGGACGGCCTTGATGACGTCGGCGCCGAAGGAGATGTTGGGGACGAAATGCCCGTCCATCACATCCAGGTGGAGCGCCTCGGCGCCGGCCGTCTCCACCGCCTTGACCTCCTCGCCCAGGCGGGCGAAGTCGGCCGCCAGGAGGGAGGGCGCAATCAGCAGGCGGCGGTGGTCGATTTGCCGCAGGTCGGGGTAGAGGGGGGCTTGGGTATCCATGGAGACAGTCTTGTGAGCCTTAAAAAACAAAAGAGATGGGCACGCCACTGCGTGACCATCTCTTGTCCGTCGCTTGCCGCTGGACGGCCCGGCGGGGGCATGGACGACAAGGCCATGGCCTGGCGCGCCACAGGGAAGGCCGGGAGGGGGATTGCCTAGGCCTTGACGACCTTGCCGGAACGGAGGCAGGCGGTGCAGACCGTCAGGCGCTTGACGCCGCCATTCACCATGGCGCGCACGCTCTTCAGGTTCGGCTTGAATTCACGCTTGGTGACCTTCACCACGTGCATGCCGATACCGCCCTTCTTCTTGGCCAGACCGCGGCGGGTGATGTGGCCGCCGAATGCCTTGTGCTTGCCGCAGATTTCGCAGACTTGACCCATGGTATTTACCTCGCTGTAAAGATGTGGATTTGTTGCCTTTATGTAAAATGGTGGGATGGACGGGACTCGAACCCGTGACCACTGCATTAAAAGTGCAATGCTCTACCAACTGAGCTACCATCCCCTGAAAAAAAAGGGGGCAGCGTTTCAGGCGCGACCTATAATGTAAGCCGTCAAACGCTCTTCGCAACTCATTGCAATGATTTTATCCCGTGGCGGGACGGGCGCGGGCGCGGAATTCAGGCTTTCGGGCGGGTGAGGACGACGGCCCCCGAGAGGGGCGGTAGGCCTTCTACAATCAGGCGGCCGTTTTCCGCGCGGGCGGCGGCATTCGGCGGGCCGAAGAAGGCCGCGACTTCGCCGTCGTCGGCCAGCTCGTAGCTTGTCGGCGCGTCCTGGAAGGCATGGAGGACATGGAGGCCCCCGGCGGCGTTGCGGCGGCTGAGGCACTGCCAGCCGCGGGGGCGCTCGTAGCAGCCGGAGAGAAGCATCTGCTGCAGTTCCCATGCCGTGCCCTCCCGCAGGAAGGGCGTCGCCTGCCGGTAGAGGGCGACCGCCTGGCGGACAAGGGCGTATTGCGCCTCGTCGAGTTTGGATAGGTTGCCGGAGAGGCAGAGGCGGCCGAGGAGCCCGGCCGACAGGGTGTAGGAGAGGCGCTCCGGCGTGTCCCACGGCCGCAGCGTCGCCCAGACCTGGCTCTTGCAGGCAGGGATCTGGCGCTGGACGTTGGCGGCGACGATGGGGATGGCCAGAGTCTCGTGGACGTCGGAGAAGCTGGCCATGTCGCCGAAGGCCAGCCAGGCGTTGGAGAGTCGGTGGCCGCCGCTGGCGCAGATTTCAATGACCAGTTCGGGGAAGAGCGTCTTCAGGTGGCGCATGTAGTCGAGGGTGCCCTGGACGTATTCGCAGACGCCGTTGGCGGTGCCCCCCCTGTCTGTGTCGGCGCCGTTGAGGGCGGAGTTGTAGTCCACCTTGATGTAGCCGAAGCCGTAGTCGCGGATGACGCGCGCCATGGTCGCGTCCAGATAGGCCCGGACGGCGGACGACCGCATGTCCAGCGCGGCGTTCCCGCCGAAGAGCGGCACGCGCCTCCCGTGGCGCGTGACCATGAACTCCGGATGCTCCTTCAGGACGCGCGCGTCCTTTGAGCAATGCTCGAATTCGAACCAGAGGCCAGGCACGAGGCCCGCCGCGCGGATCTTGTCGATGAAGGCGCCGAAGCCGTCGGGATATCTGTCCTCGCGGATGTCCGCCCAGTCGCCCAGGTGCTCGAACCAGCCGGCGTCAAGGACAAAGTATTTGAGCCCCAATTCCTTGCAGCGTTCCACTTCGGGCAGGACGTCCGCCTCGAAGGGGCGTCCCCAGGTGGTGCAGAACTCGTTGAACATGGGGGGGAGCTCGTCGGCGTCCGCATTGGGGAACTCCTGTTCGACGACCATGCGCTCTGTGAGGCGCGCGAAGGCTTGGTCGGCGCCGCCCTTCAGGCAGGTGACGAAGGCGGGCATGGAGGCGACTGTCTCGCCGGGGGCCACGGGCAGGTGCCAGTCGGCGAACTCGGCGTCCGGCGCGCCGCCGGAGATGTTGAGGAAATCGCATGTGCGCGTGACCTGCATCTGCCACGGGCCCAGCGTGGCCAGTTGCGCCGCCCAGGTGACGCCCGCCGCCGTGTCCTCGAAGGCGATGGAGGGGAAGTACTCCGTCACCGGCTTGGAGGAGCGGTGGCCGAAACGGAGGGTGCGCTCGCCGGAGCGCTGCCAGCTGGCCTCCAGGTTGAGCTCCTCGGCGGTCTGCACGAGCGGGCGCCCCTCCTGGCTCCAGTGGGAGAGGTAGCGGTGGATGCGGTACTTGTCGGGCGCGCAGTCCGGCTGGAAGGGGGAGAGGTTGCCCAGGTTGAAGCTTTCCAGCAGTTCCAGCGTGACGGGGGCGTCGGAGCCGTTGGTGAAGGCGGTGGACATCTTCACATAGGGGCGGCCCGGCGTCCAGGCGAGGACGTGGAGCAGCTCCATGCCGCGGTCGTCCCGCAGGCGCGTCCGGATCTCGTCGCCGTCGCGTTCCTGCGAGACGAACTTCATGCCGAAGGCGGTCTCGCTGCGCTTGAGGGAGCCGCCGTAGCATCCCACCTTGAGGCCGTCCCCCTCCAGGTGCGCCGCGACGAGGGGCTCCATCTCCAGCGCGTGCATGTCCCACGAAAGCGCCTGGCTGATGTCGCGGGAGGCCACCTGGTCGTTGAGGAGGTCCTCGTGGACGGGGAACTGCTCTTCCGTGCCAGCGGGGACGAGCGCCAGCGAGATCCTGTCGCCCAGGCGGAAATAGAGGGCGGTCATGTCGCCCAGTTCGAAGCGGGAGAAGAGGGGGAAGGGGTAGTGGGGCATGGCAGGACTCTCTTTGGGTGGTTTGGGACGTCGTAATTTGGCAAACTATAATCTTTCCCGCCAGATTGCGTGGGAAGGGCGATATATTATATCCCATGACATGGAATGACAACCTCAGGGAAGCGAAAGATGATCTGCCAAAGTGAAAGCATCGGGGATGTCCTGAAGATTTCAGTGGAGGGTGGGCTTACGACGGCGACCGCCGACCAATTTCGGAAAGCCATCCAGAACGGCTTGAAGACGAATACACGTATATTGATTGATTTCAGATTGTTAGATATGATTGACTCCGTCGGCTTGGAGACATTGGCCGATTCGCTGAAGGAGGTCATGGCGCACAACGGGCAGCTCAAGCTGGCCGGAATCCCACCGCGGCCCTGGATTGTCTTCGACATCACCAAGGCCTCCAGTGTCTTCGACATCTACAAGACGGTCGAGGAGGCTCTGGCGGCATTCGGCGGCGCGTCGTAGGGGAGGGATGACATGGCGCCGCGTCTGGTCAGCATCTTGGTGCGCTCCCGCAACGACGGAGAATTGGCCACGTCGACCCTGAAGGCTCTCTTTGCGCAGGAGTGCGATGTGCCCTTCGAGGTGGTCTGCTGCGACGACGCCTCCACAGATGACACGCCCGCCCGCATCGCCGCCTTCCCGCAGGCCAAGGTCCTGCCGCGCCCCGACGGCGAGTACCGTCCCGGCAGGCGCCTCAACTACATGGTCGGCCAATGCCGCGGCGACATCGTGGTCTTCAACAATGCCGACGCCGTCCCGCAGGACACGCACTGGCTTGCGGCGCTCATCGCGCCCCTCCTGGCGGGCACCGCCGACGCCGTCTACGGCAACCAGATTCCGCGTCCTGACGCCAAATGGCTTGTGCGCAAGGACTACGAACGTGCCTTCGGGGACGGGGCGGTTGCCGCGAAGTGGGGCTTCTTCTTCTCCTTGGCGACCTCCGCCGTCTGGCGACAGTCGCTTCTGGAGGAGCCTTTCG
>CACZQQ010000323.1 GCA_902783355.1 uncultured bacterium | reverse complement strand
GAGGCTGGCGGCGATGAGGGTGCAGCTGGCGGGGATGACGACGACCGCGCCGAAGCGGTCCATGGTCAGCCAGAGGATCCAGTTGCCGACGAAGGGGGCGCTTGTGCTGATGATGGTGAGGTAGCCGGCGTATTCGGGCGGCAGTTCCAGCCGCTTGAGGGCGATCCAGAAGATGTAGGCGCCCACGCCGTTGCCGAGGCCGCGCAGCAGGTTGGCGGGCATCATGACCATGAACTCCTTCATCCTGAAGATCTTGGCGAGGTCCTCCATCGCGGACCGCCTCTGGACGGGCTGCGCCGTGGGCGCGTCCTGCAGGTCGGGCAGTTCCCGCAGCATGGCGCTGAACCAGCCGCCGAGGAGCAGCGCTGCCATGCTGACGGAGGCGCCCATGAGCAGCGCCATGCGCGCGTCGAAGCGTTTCGCGGCCCATGTGACGAAGACGCCGATGGCCAGTCCCGTCGCGCCGTGGATCATGCCTGTGGCGCTGAAGAAGCGGCCGCGGATGTTGCCGTGCAGGGTGCGCACCGTGATCACGCCTTCCAGCCCGTTGCGGGCGACGTTGACGACGGCCGTCCAGCAGCCGAAGACGGCTCCCGACACGAGGACGAAGTTGACGCTTCTGAACTCCTTGGGGCCGAGGCAGTAGATGAGTGGCGCCAGGCAGCCGAAGATGGTGCTCAGGACCGTCAGCCACGCGTAGGCGCGGATGCGGTTCCTGATGCGGTCGATGTAGGGCGTCAGGAAGAGGGTGGCCAGCGGTCCGACGACGAAGGTGCTCGGGATGCCGTAGGGGGCCTGCATCTCGGGCGTGATGCCGAGCTGGTGGACGAAGTTGGTCCGCAGGTTGCCCGGCAGGCTGTAGTGGATGTTGCAGAAGAAGCTGCGGATGCCTGAGAGCCAGACGTTCCTCTGCTCCTCCTTGTCCGGTGTCAGCTTGGCGGCGAGGTTGAGGTGTTGGCGGATGGACATGTGGCTTGTGCGCAGTCAGAAAGGGAAACGGGGGCGACAATATGCTGTACTATAATTTGTCTTGCGCTGCGGTGAAGCCAGCGGAGCAAAAAGGCCCGCAAATGGCCTCTGCGCGCGTCTTTGGCCGCCCATGGATATATATCCACGAAAGGGCCTAGGCTTCGCGTACGGGCCTCCCAGGGGCCTTTACGGCCATTTCGCGTTTTGAAACGGCCATTTTCGGCGTCCTGCGGGACGGCGTTGGCGGCTATTGGCAGATGGGCTGGCCGGGGACGGGAATCTGCGTCTTCAAGCCAGGGTATTTGACTTCCAGGTAGTCGCGGAAGAGCTGCGGGTCGGCCAGGTTCATGGCGAACATGTCGAAGTGGGCGGGGACGACCAGCGCGGGCTTCAGCGCGCCCGCCAAATCCACCGCCTCCTGGTAGGTCATGTTGCCGATGCAGTTGTTGCGCAGCCTCTTGGCGTCCCGCCCGTTGATGGGGAGCATCATCAAATCGAAGCGCCATCGGGCAAGTTTTGTCTGAAGGCCCTCGTAGATGCAGCAATCTCCTGAATGATAGACAGTTATGCCATCAGCCTCGACAACGAAGCCGAGATAGGGACAGAGGCCTGTGGCGGGATCGCGGTCCAGCAGTTCGTGGGCGGCGGCGACGGCGGTCACGCGCACGCCGTCTGCTTCGAAAACGCCGCCGTCGTTCATGCCCTTCAGGCGTTCCGGCGGGAAGGGGACGGTGGCGCGGACGGCCTCAGGGACAAGCATCACGGCACGTTTTGCGGCCGCCGCGATGGCGGGCAGGCTGGGGCGGTCGATGTGGTCGCCGTGGTCATGCGAGCCGAGAATGAGGTCGCAGCCGGCGAGTTCCTCCGGTCCGACAGGCGGCGGCACGAGGCGGTCCGGCCCCGCCGTCAGATAGGGGTCGAAGGCGATCTGGTGGCTCGCCGTCCGCAGGATGAAACTGTGCTGCCCCAGGGGGAGCAACGCAAAATGGCCGGCTTGGACGTCCAAGGCCTGAAATGAATGCATGACTTCTTTCATTGCATGTATTTCCCGCAGTCGACGACGAGATTCTGCCCTGTGACGGCGGCCGCCATTTCCGAAAGAAGGAAGAGGACGGGCGGCACGATGTGCTTCTCCTCCATCAGGAAGGGGAGGGCCTGGTCGCGCAGCAGGTCGGACTTGTCCTGTTCTGTCACATAGAGCTCAAGCTGCTTTTTGGTCATTACCCAGCCAGGGGAGACCATGTTGGCGCGGATGCCCTCGGGGCCGAGTTCACGGGCGAGGGCGCGCGTGAGGCCGACGAGGCCGGACTTGCCTGCAGAGTAGAGGCTGAAGGGCGCCAGGCCAAGCATCCAGTTGGTGGTGCCCATGTTGACGATGGCCTTGCCGTCGCCTTTGCGCAGGCCGGGCAGGGCGGCGCGGCTGGCCAGAAGCGCCGCGCGCAGGTTGACGGCGATGAATTTGTCGAAGGCCTCCGCCGTGACTTCGTCGACAGGCGTGCGCCCGTCGTAGGCGACATTGTTGACGAGATAGTCGAGGCGGCCTTCGCGTTTGGTGACGCCTTCGATCCATTCACGGAGCGCTTCTGGATCGGCGAGGTCGCAGCGCGTGTGGACGGCGCGGCCGCCGCAGGCTTCGGCCAGTTGCGCCGCGTCGTCATGTCGCGAGCAGAAGTGGACGCGTGCGCCACGGCGGCACAGTTCGCGGACGATGGCGCCGCCGATGCCCGAGCTGCCGCCTGTGACGGCGGCGACCTTGTCTGTGAAATCCATGTCCGCCATGATGTTACGCTACGGGTTGACGATGACCTTGTTGCGGTTCGGCTGCCCCATGGCCTCCACGGCCTCGTGGATGCGCGAGAGCGGGAAGCGGTGGGAGATGATCTTCTCGGGATTGACGAGACCGCGTTCCATCAGGCGGATGGCGCTCTGCATTGCCAGCGGCGTGGTGCCGAAGCTGGCGTCCATGCGCCCCTCGAGGAAGTGGGTGTGGCCGCCGTCCAGCTCGAACTTCTCGTGGGTGGTGATGCCGAAGATGTTCCAGCGGGTGCCCCTGCGGCGCAGCGAGACCATGAGGTTGACGGCCTGGATGGGGCCTGCCGCCTCGATGACGAGGTCGGGGCCGTCGGGCATGATCCTGTAGACCTGCTCCTTCACATCGGGGGCCTTGGCGTCGATGACATGCGTTGCGCCGCCGATGGCGCGCGCGTTGTTGCGGGCGAAGTCGCTGCTGTCAATGGCGACGAGGCGGCCTGCGCCGGCGGCCTTGGCGACCATCAGGCAGAGCAGCCCGATGCCGCCTGTGCCGATGACCACAACATCCTCGCCGACGCGGATTTCACTCTTCTGGACGACGCCCTTCCACGCGCCGGAGAGCGGCTCCGTCAACGCGGCTGCGTCAAAGCTGATGGAGGCGGGCTTCTTGAAGAGGCACTCCTCGCCGGTGACCATGTATTCGGCGAAGGCGCCCGGCCGCACATCGTCGGGGCCGTCGCCGCCCGTGGTGTAGGCGTGTTCGCAGTAGTGCGTGTTGCCTGCGCGGCAGGCGGGGCAGACGCCGCAGTAGCCGGAGGGCTGGCAGATGACCTCGTCGCCCACCTTGAAGTGCTGCACGCTGGCGCCGACCTGCGCGATGACACCGCTGGGTTCGTGGCCTGGAATCAGCGGGAAGGCGACGTTGCGGCGGATGCCCTTGATGGCCTTGTAGTCCGTGGCGCAGAAGCCGCAGGACTTGATGCGCACGAGCACCTCGCGCGGCCCCGGCTGCGGCGTCGGCACCTCTTCCAGGACGAGATTGTTGAAGTCTTTGAGTACGGCTGCGAGCATGGCGTGTCCTTTGTGGAGGGGATGATAAATGGCGCGAGGCTAATCAGCGGTCATGCCTTGCGGGCCGCGCGCTTTTGGAAGTTTTTGGGGGGATGGACTGTGGGTAAGAGTCATCCAGCACAATGCCGTGTTCCTCCAGAGCTTTTTTGCCGTCGACTGCATGGCGATAGTAAAAAATCATATCCACCTTGTTCAAGTTATTGGCATCTATGGCCGCTTCCGGGATGCTCCAGACAATGCTGATTGGCCAG
>CACZQQ010000322.1 GCA_902783355.1 uncultured bacterium | reverse complement strand
GGAAAGAGGAAGACGCTATTTTCTGGTGATTGGATTCTCCAAGTTGGTGGGATTCGGGCGCATATCGGGCGCCACCACGTGAAAACATCATAAGATAACCCCTCAAGTGGCGTCTGCAAGCAGTTCCAGATAAAATCGCTGGCTGAGACCAAGTTAGGACGGCAGGTTGGTTTTCTCCCGACGTCGGGTGCCGTCGGGAGCGTGCTTTTCGGCGGCAGAAACAGCGTCAAGCCGGTTTTATCGTCAAGGCGGGGAGGCCTATTCCTGCCTGCCTATGAATTCGCCTGTCCTGCGGCTTTTGACGTTAACCAATTCCCTCCTGCCTTCCATTGGGAGAAGGAAACATCTTCCAGCGTCATAAATGGCTGAAGGAAATTGACGATTCTTCCCACGGCGCATGGATCCACGCTCATGCGAGAGCCTCCAGATATGGCCGCATGACACGCGTCACGCGGCAACGACGCGCCGCCTCCCAAAGTCGGCCTCTATCCACGCGATGGCTACCTACAGCCTCGCGCAGAGCGGACACCGCCACGTCAAGGCCGATTTTGTTCCTGTACTGAAAGCAGTCGGCTAGTGTCTGTTCAAGCGTATACACGCGAATGGCGATGCCATGCAAATGGCGTGTCTCGATGCTATTGGAAAAAACGGGCTCCGTCCGGAAGATGAAACTGACTGGTGGATGCCTGACCGTCGGCGCGTGAGCGCCATGCCTGAGCGCCATGCACAGCTCATGAGGATTCTCATCGGTCAGGCTATGCAGACGCAGGGCGGTAACAAGGCAAAAGACCCCCTGGGGCACAGACATGGCAAGCGCCTCGTAGTCGGTTGTGGCGGAAAAACCTTTCTCCGATGACGCATAGACACCTTTTGAGACACGCACGACCTCGCCACGCTTCACGAGCGCGCTGACAATGCCCGTAGGAATGCCAGCATTGCGAATTGCAGATGCGCTGACGAGTCCAGCTTTAAGCATTTCCCTTAGTTGATCTGTCTTGTTCACGGCAACCCCCATGTTTTTTCTCGACATGCGTCAAATATAACACATTTGACGAAGATTTGCAACTATCCAATTAAAAAAGTCATATACAAGGACACCTTTCGGCGGCGAAGACGCCGCCATTACGCATTTGAAACTGTGCTGCGTAACAGATGGCGAAAGACATATTATCTTACGGCTGCGCGAAGACCACCCACCCATCTCCTGGCACACCATGAAGACCACACGCATCGCTTTAGGCATCATTTTGCTGATGACCGTCCTGTTTGCCGCCTTCGGCGCGGAGGGCGCGCATCCCATCTTTGCGACGACCATCGACTTTCTGGACTACGTCTTCTTTGACAAAGAGGGGCCGGAGGACGTCTATCCCGTCGAAGTCTATGAGAGGCGCATCCGCGAGATCGCCGACCTCGGCTTTCGCAAGATCTATTTGCGCGTCAATGCATTAGGGCTGACACTCTATCCCACGAAGGTCGCCCTGCTCTACGGCGAGGGCTACGCCTACCACTGGTCCTACCCCAAGGGCGCGGCCCGCCTGACCAAGACGGTGCGCGCCTACGACGTCTGCAACGAAACCATCCGCCTCGGCCACAAATACGGCATGGAGGTCTGGGCATGGGAGTCGCTGAGCGACGGCGGCACGGACATCATCCCAGCGGACGGCGTTGACGCCGAGGCCGTCCGCGCCACCCGCAACCTGCCGTTGAACGACCCATTCTATGTCGCTCATCCCGAATACTATACGATGCGCGACCCCAAGAAGACCGTCCCGCGCGAGCAGGTGGCGGCCACGAACCGCCACGCCCGCGCCTATCCCGTCGGCCGCATCGTCGCCACCGAGACCGTGCGGCGGATCCCCCTGCGCCTGACGCAGGAGAACATCCGCCTCTATGTCAGCGACGACAACCGCACCTACCGTCCCTACGAAGGCCCGCTGACCTTCCGCGGCGGCGTAACCGCCGAAGGCTTCAACACCTTCACGCTGGACAATCTGAACATCGACGCGGACTACGTCAAGATCGGGCACACGCCCCTGCCGAAGGACGGCTACTCCTTCGTCATGTACAACAATGGCACGAACATGCAGGTCTTCAACACGCGCGGCGAGCCCATCGCCGCCACGTGGAGATACAACAACAGCGACAAGAGCGGCACCGAAGGAGCGCTGGCGATGAAGGCCTCCGGCGACTGCGCGCTGGACTACGGCAGCAGCCGCGAAGTCGGCTTCCTGCGGGGCCTGGAGGATGGCAATCTCGGCCAATGGTATGTCCTTGGCATACATGAATTTGCCGTTCCAGAGACGATGGCGCACCAGACGGCGCGCTTCGCCGAGCTGGCCGCCTACCCCTTCGACGGCTTCTACATCAATTTCGGCACCCACAGCCGCGAGGAGCCGCAGGACCAGCTTGGCTACAACGACGCCATCCGCCAGATCTACCTGCAGAAATACGGCGTGGACATCTGGAAGGAGGAGGCCGACCCGAAGAAGATCCTCCTCATCCGCGCGAACGCCATCGCCGACTTTTTCGTCGCCTGCAAGAAATGCATCGGCCGGCGGCCGCTCTACGTAAACGGCCTGCCGCCCGTCCCGCTGGGCGAACGCGCCGCCTTCGACGAATACAACTCCTGCATCAAGGTCAACATGCTGCCGTCGCTCTACAGGCGCTATCTGGCGGAAGACCGCTCCGTGGACGGCATCATGATGTGCGGCGGCAACTTCGCCGACCATTTCACGCCTGAAATCACGGGGGGCCGCGACATCAGGCTCGGCCTCTGCCGCGAAGGCGCCCACATGCGCGTCAACAGCCAGAAGGGCACCTACGACATCGACGCCGACCTCCATGCCTGCCACGAAGACGCGCGCCTCTCCGAAGTGGAGCTCTACGAGGCCCTCGAGTTCACCGCGAATCCCGCCTTCCAGAAGGTCCTCATCGACATCACCGGCGGCAGGCAGAAATAACTGTTACTGTTCAGAAGGTCTTTTGTCTTTCGCTCTATCCCCCGCGAGGATAGCGAAAGCAGGCTTTTTTGTCGCGCCCTTGCGGGCGCCGACGGGGTTGGACAGGCCTTTCCGCAGGCTGCGCGCCCTGACGGGCGCTTGCCAGCGGTTACGCAAGGTCGCGCACTTCCGTGCGCTGCCGCTTCAGGGCTTGAAAAAATTTTTCCCGCAGCCGAGGGTTGCGTTCGCCTTCGGCTCACTCCACCCCCGGCTGTTCTCTAACGCTCCTTCGGGGCTATCAGCGGAACCCACTTGATACAAAAAGGCATCTGCTTTTCTGAACAGTAAATAACTTTTCCCTTCCCCCAATACCCACAAAATTCACACAAAAATTGTCTTTTGTGTTTTTCGTGTATTTTGTGGACAAAAAACGAGATGCCAAGCGGGGGACGAGCGGCTCTATTCCGCCAGAAGCTTTTCGGCCTGGAGGGCGGCGGCGGTGGCGGGATAGGCGTCTATCAATTCCTTTAACTTCTTGCGTCCCAAGGATTTATCACCAGACGCAAGTGTCTGTTGCGCCAGATAGAGATGCGCATTGGCGGCGAGGTTGGGCGGCGGATTCAGCAGAAGGAGTCGTTTTGCCAGAAGCGCCGCCAGCCGGGGCCGCTTCAGGCGCGCCGCCAATTTGTATTTCCGCGCGGCGAGCGCTGGGTCCAGGCGGCAGGACGGACGCAGCGCCTCCAGCCGTTCCATGAAGCGCCACGCCTCCTCGGGGCGGTCGCGGCCATCGGCGTTGAGGGCGGCGGCGAGGGCGAGGCTGGCCTGCGAAGGCAGCCCCGGCGCG
>CACZQQ010000321.1 GCA_902783355.1 uncultured bacterium | reverse complement strand
GCGCGGAAGGCCTCGAAGCCGCGCGTCGTCCATTGGGTGGTTTTCTTTTTCATTGCCTGTTAATTTAGGTACTGTACGGTTGTCCGTTTGGGATGTCGCTACTTGCGGGACGGCTCCTCCAGTTCGCTGGAGAGTCGGTTCATGGAGGGCTGGTCGCTGGAGAAGATCTTGCGCATGGTGGTCGTGCGCCACGAGAAGTCCTCCGGCGTGCCTGAAAGCTCTGCGTTGATGAGCCAGGCGACCGGCGAGAGAAGCCATCTGAAGATGCTTGAGGAGCGGATGAACTCGCCGGTGAGGTTGAAGTGCATGTGCTTCGTGTCAAGATGGTATACCCCATTGCCGCGCAAGGAGATAAGTGTTCCATCCGTGACCAGGTTGTGGACGGTGATGCGTTCGCCGTTCAGGTTCAGGTCGGCGCTCAGCTTGGAGATCCGGCCCAGGTCGCTGGTGAAGAGAATGCTGCCAAGGGAGGAGAGGACGGGGACGCGCCACAGGTCGGCCTCCTGGATCTCGACGCGGGCGTTGCCCTGCAGCTGGATGGGCCTGTCCGCCCAGTCGGTGTAGTAGCGCACATGGGCGTCGCAGCCCAGATAGCCCTTCAGCGGCGACGTGTCGGCGGGCTTGGGCGCCGTCTTCTTGCGCCCTCCCCACCAGGTCCGTTCGGGCTTGGCGGGTTCCGGCGGCGGCTCCTTCTTCGTGGGGCCGAAGGTCTTCTGGAGGCTCTCCAGCGGGCTTTTCCGCAGGACGGCGATGCATTCGCCGCTGTGGGTGCCGAAGTCGTAGTTGCCCGTGGAGGTCAGCTGCCCGTCGTAGAATCTGGCGCGTGGCAGGTCCCAGCGCAGGAGGCGGTTGTCGGCGGACCACTCGCCCTGCAGGTCGTTCAGCAGGATGGAGTCGAAGCGCATTTGCGGCGTGTCGAGGCGCCCCGCCAGCGCGAAGTGCAGCTCGTTGCCGTAGCTGAAGCGCCCCTTGCAGGAGAAGTGCGTCTGCGGCGCGAGGCTGACGCGCTCCAGAAACGCCTCTTCCGGCAGGAGCGTGTTCTTGAGGAAGGAGACGGCGTCCATCTCGCCGGCGGGGAAGGCGAGGTCGACGGTGCCGTCGACGCCGTTGTCGAAGCCGATGTCCACGCGCCCCGTGAGGGCGTCTTCGCCGTTGGCGCAGATGCGGATGTCGGTGAGGCTGACGCCCGGCGAGGGCAGCGTCATGTCCAGGCGGCAGGAGGCGCTTGAGGTCTGGAAGCCCCTGTAGGCGGCGTTCCGCGAGTCGAGCGTGCCCTTCAGGATGACCAGGTAGTCGCCCCGGGGCAGGTCGTGGTATTGGAGGTCGGGGATGGCGATGTGCGGCGGCGTCTCCTTCGACCATTTCACGTCCGCCCAGATGGCGCGGTAGATTTCACGCGCGTCGCGGTCGTAGAGCCATGGCTCGATGTCTTCGGGCGCGCCTGTCAGCTCCATGTCCGTGAAGATGATGCTGAAGGGGTCGTAGGTGATGGTGATGTAGCCGATGTTGCCCTGCGTGCCGGAGGGCGACAGCGTGGCGCGGATGTCCGAGAAGACGACCTCCTCCCCGTTGACATAGTAGGCAGAGGATATCTTCTCCAGCGGGACGTCAAGCAGCTGGACCTCCTTTCCCGCAAGGCGGCCGTCGACGCTCCATTCGCCCGTGTGCAGCGGCCACGGCGGCATCTCGAAGGTGCTGTGGAGGGGCTCCTCGCCCAGGCATCTCTCCCACGCCAGCGGAAACTCGTCGTAGCTCAGGCCGCTGGGCTTCTCGAAGATGTTGTGCATCAGTTCGGGGCGGATGTCAAGCCGCCCGCCCTCCAGGGCGAAGGTATAGCCGTCGTCGCCGCGCGCGAGCACGAGGCGCGTGTCCACGGCCATCGCCTCGCGTTCGCCGTGGTGCGCTTCCAGATGGAGGGCGGCCGTCGCGTCGGAGACGCCCTCGTCGCCCTTGAGGAGCGCCAGCCAGCTGTCCAGGCCGCTCTCGCCCTTCAGGAGGAAATGGTTGGGCGGCGCGCCGCCCGCCAGGCGGCAGGTGAAGGCGTCCAGGGCGAAGCGCCCCTCCTTGAGCAGGACCTTCAGGTTGAGGTCCTCCCACTTGAGCGGCCCCGTGTGGCAGTAGTCCAGCGAACATTCGGCGGCCGCGTCCCAGCGGCGCCAGTCCGTGAGGGGCGACGTGGGCGCGACGGAGAGCCTGACTGGGACGGAGGGCAGCTTGCCGGCGAGGGCGGCGGGCATGGCGCCGCCGAACTGCTCCAGCATCTCCGACGGATTCAGCGTGCCCGTCACCTCGGCGGAGAAGGTGCCGTCGGAGGGAAGGTAGGTGCCCTCCGCGGAGAGGACGCTCGGGTGGCGGCCCGCCGTCTTGATCTGCAGGTCCTCCACGAGCAGGCGCCCCTCCTGGAAGGTGGGGCGGACGCTGGCCTCGGCGATGACAAGCCCGTTGACGTAGACGTTGTGCAGGCGGACGACGCCGTGGGCCTGGAGCGCCTTCGGCTCGTCCAGCGGCAGCTCGTCGATGACGGCGATGATTTCGATGGGCGCCGTCATGATGACGGGGGCGGGCAGGCGCGGGGCGGTGCTGCCGCCGAGGGCCAGCAGGGTGGCCAGATGCGCGGAGCCGCTGAGGAGGCCGGTGGCCGTGTTGTGGCGGAAGTCGACCTGCCCGGCGGCGGTGAACATCTCGTCGCGCGGCATGATGAAGCGCCCGTCCAGGAATTTCAGCGTCTTGTCGGCGTAGAAGAGGCTGCCACGGAGGCTCGGGATGGAGGTCCTGCCGAGGACGGCGTCCTTCAGGACGATCTGGGCGTCGGCGACGAGGCTGTCCAGGTTGCCCAGGTCGCCGGTGACGCTTCCTGCGAAGCGGCCGTCGCCCAGACGGAGCGGCACGCCGTCCGAATACTCCTCTCCGTTCAGGAGGCGCAGGCAGGGGAGGAGCCGCCGGACGAGGGCGTCCGCGCCGTCGGCGCTTCCCTCGCCCTCCTCCATCCATTCGTAGAGGCGGGAGGCCGTGAACAGCTCGAAGTCGAGCCGGTTGTCGAGCCCGCCGATGGTGCAGCCGACCGTGCCGTAGAGGACGTCCTGCGTGGAATGCTCCGCACGGCAGGAGATGTTCGAGATGACGATCTGGCTGGGGTAGTCCGACGGCGTGAAGGTGACGGTGAGGTCTTCGAGCCAGAGGGAGCGCAGGCGGAGGCTGCCGTGCAGCAGGCTGCGGCGCCGCAGCCCGAGGACCGCCTGCGGCAGATGGACCTCCAGGGTGCCCGACGGCAGCTTGTACGTATAGGTCAAGTCATTGATCTCAAGCGAGGTGAATGGATCGCCGCGGAGGCCGCCGATGGCGCATTCCGCGCCGTCGCCCGCGATGCCTCTTGCAATGCGCCGGCAGACAAAGCGCGGATAGCCGATGGTCGAGACAAGCGACTTCAGCACCAGCACGAGCAGGACGATGAAGACCAGCGCCCAGCGCAGCCTCCGCAGGAGGCCCATGATTTTTCTCCAGAAGGCCTTCATGCGGTCAGGGCAATGCGGCGTTGATGACGGAGACCGCCTCGTCGATCTCCTCGTCGGTCACAAGCAGGCTGGGGAGCAGGCGCATGACGCCCTTGCCGGCCGTCAGCACGAGAAGCCCCTTCTCCTGGCAGGCCTTCACGGCCTCCTTGACGCAGTCGCCCACCTCCAGGCCGATGAGGAGGCCGAGGCCGCGGACCTCCTTCAGGCAGGCGTGGCGCGGCTTGAGGGCCTCCAGCGCCGCCTTCAGGCGGGCGCCGGCGCGCGCCGCCTTCGCCAGCACGTCCTCTTCGCGGAAGGTCTCCATGACGGCGAGGCCGGCGGCGGTGGCCAGCGGCGTGCCGCCGAAGGTGGAGCCGTGGGTGATGCCCGGCTTGAAGAGCGCCGCCAGCTCGCCTGTCAGCTCGAAGGCGGCCAGCGGGATGCCGTTGCCCATCGCCTTGGCCATGCTCATCGCGTCCGGCTTGATGCCGTACTGCTGGTAGGCGAACATGGTGCCCGTGCGCCCCATGCCGCACTGCACCTCGTCCAGCAGCAGCAGGAGCCCCTTCTCGTCGCACAGCCGCCGCAGCCCGCGCAGGAACTCCTGCGTGGCGGGGAAGACGCCGCCCTCGCCCTGCAGCGGCTCCAGCATGACGGCGCAGGTCCTGTCGCCGACGGCGGCCTTCGCGGCCTCCAGGTCGTTGTAGGGGGCGAAGTCGAAGCCCTCCATCTGCGGCTCCATGCCTTCGCGGAAGACGGGCTGCCCCGTGGCGGCCAGCGTGGTCAGCGTGCGGCCGTGGAAGGACTGGCTGAAGCAGAGGATGCGGTTCCTGCCGCCGTGGGCGTTGCCCCACAGGCGCGCCGTCTTGATCATGCCCTCGTTGGCCTCCGCGCCCGAATTGCAGAAGAAGATCTTGCCGCCGAAGCTGGCGTCGGAGAGGGCCTTGGCCAGGCGCGGCGTGTTGGCGTTGCAGAAGATGTTGGAGCAGTGCATCAGTTCGGCGGCCTGCGCGGCGATGGCGGCGACGACGCGCGGCGGGCAGTGCCCCAGGTTGTTCACGCTGATGCCTGTGGTGAAGTCGAGATAGCGCTTGCCGTCGATGTCCCATACGCGGCTGCCGCTGCCGCGGACGATGATGGGGGCGCTGAAGTTGTAGGTGGGGACCAGGTAGTCCTGGTAGAGCTGGCGCAGTTCGGTCGTGTTCATTTTCTGTGGATGAGTTGGTCGTCGAAGTAGTTGCAGGACATGCCCGCGTCCACGACGATGGTCTGGGCGTTGATGCCCGATGAGCGGGGGCTCAGCAGGAAGGCGATCGCGTTGGCCACCTCCGGCGTCTGGACGGCCTGGTGGCGCAGCGTGGCCTGTTCGGCGTAGAGGTAGGCGTCCACGTAGCCGGGGATGCCGGCGGAGGCGCTTGTCTTCAGCGGCGACGCGCCGACGGCGTTCACGCGGATGCGCGGCGAGACGTTCGCGGCCAGGGACTTGGCCAGAAAGACCACGCTGGAGTCCAGCGCCGCCTTGACCGGCCCCATGTAGCCGTAGCTCTCCGACGCCATGCGCGTCGTCGAGATGGACATGGCGACGACGGAGGCCTCCGGGCTGAAGAGCCCCTTGAGGGCGCTGCAGAGCGCCGTCAGCGAGAAGCAGGAGACATCCATCGCGGCCAGGAAGTCCTTGCGCGGCGTGCCGTGGAAGGGCTGGAGCCCCTCCGAGTAGGGGGCGAAGGCGATGGAGTGCAGGAGGCCGTCGACGGTCGGCGCCAGCGGCGCGAGGCGCGCCGGCAGGGAGGCGATCTCCTCCTCGCGTGAGACGTCGCACACGAGGGCGGGGGCCTCCTCGCCGATGAGCGCGCGGTTCTTCTCCAGAAGGGCCTCGTCCTTGAAAAGATGGACAAGGCGCGCGCCCGCCTCACGCAGGACGGCGGTCGCCGCGGCCGCCACGCTCCGGCGGTTCGCGACCCCCGTCATCACAATCGTCTTGCCCTCAAGTCCGAGAAAGTCCATTTCCGTCAAATTCTGTCAATGTCTGTCAGATTCGCGTATGGGCGAGTTCGACGGCGACGCGGATGCGGTTGCGCACCTCCTTGACGCCCTCGACCTCCTTCGCCGCCTGCACCGCCTTCTTGGCGATGTCGTGGACGGAGGCCGCGCCGCGCAGGGTGACGACGCCGTCCCCCTCCACGTCTGCCTCGATGAAGACCAGCGGCAGCTTCTTGTCCACCAGAAGATGGGTGACGATGCGCTGGCCAAGGAGGCGGTGGGCGATGGTCTCGCGCGCCTTCGCCTCGTGTTCGGGCGTGTAGTAGTGCGCCGAGAGCCACAGGATGTGCTCCACGAGGTCCTCGTCGGTCAGCTTCTCCGTGTTGATGACCAAGTCGTAGCAGCCCGGGTCGGCCCAGTCGGAGTTGAAGTGGAAGCGGCAGAAGCCGGCGCGGTCGGCGTCGCTCTTGCGCATGAGGCGCCGCGCGTTCTCCTCGTCGCACTTGAACTCCGACATGACGCGCGCCACGCGTGTGCGTTCAGGTGCTATCAGTCTGATTCGCAGACAGTTGGGTATGTCCTCCATCAGGATGTGCCCGCCGCGCCCCAGAATGACGATGGACTGGTTGGCGGCCGCCTTCAGAAGCGCCGTCTTCAGGTGGAGCATGAAGACCTCCTGGTCGGAGGAAAGCGCCGAGAAGAAGCCGGGCTTGCGCTCGTCGTAGCGGGCGATGACGGCGTTGTCCACGCCCTCGGCCCTGAGGCGCTCCTGGATGTTGTCCCTGTCGAAGAGGGCCCCCTCGAAGCGCCTGGCCAGCATCTGGCTGGCGACGGTCGTCCAGGCGCCAAGTTCGCGTGCAATGGTAAGGATGGCCATGTCTGTCCTCCGGAGAAAGGTGGCTTTTTCGCGTGCAGGTGCGTACAACCGCTAAAATATACACCTACTTTGCGCGCCCCTGTGCGCACGCCTCCCTTTGGAAGGCCTTTTTTGCGATTTCGCCGACGAAAATGCCGAATGGGTGATATATTAAGCCGCTTTACGGACTGCCGGAGAGGCGCATTCCATGCCCATGCCTCCCGGAAAGCCGACGACGATTTCCCACAATACGTTTGACATCAAGACAATAGAACCAGCAAAGCGAGATTTGGAACCATGAGCGTCACAATTGCCATCTCCGCCACCAAGCGTGAAGAGCTTGGCTCCGCGGCCTCCCGCCGCCAGCGCAAGGCAGGCCTCGTCCCCGCCGTCATCTACAGCAAGGGCGTGGAGACTGTCGCCTTGAGCATCAACGAGAAGGACGTCGAGAAGATCGCCCATCACGTGGGCCTGGTCAAGATCACCTGCGACGGCGTCCAGAAGGACGCGGTCGTGAAGGACGTCCAGTTCCGCGCGATCAACGACGCGCCGCTGGCAGTCGACTTCCTGGAAGTGAAGCCGGGCGAGACCGTCACGCTGCCCGTGCCCGTCGAGGCCGTCGGCGAGGCGGCCGGCATCAAGCAGGGCGGCCAGCTGGAGCAGGTCGTCCACACCGTCAAGATCACGGCGGCTCCCGCCGACATCCCCGAAGTCCTGAAGGTCGAAGTCTCCGGCATCGAGCTGGACCAGGCGCTGACCATCGCCGACATCAAGCTGGCCAGCGGCGCCATCGAGGCCAACCCCGCCCAGATCGTCTTCCACGTGCGCACCCCGCATGTGAAGGAAGCCGCCCCTGAGGCCGCGCCCGCCGCCGAAGGCGAGGCCGCCGCCGCGCCCGCCGCCGCGGACAAGGACAAGGAGAAGGAGAAGAAGTAGTCTTTTTACGCCGCCCGCCTGACCTGTAGCCGGGCGGGTGGCGGCGATGATGGACTGTCCTGGAACTGTGTTTTGCCGCGATTCCTCGCCGGCGGGCGTGAATCCGGAGGCGTGCCCCCATGGGGCGTGCGCTTCGGGAGACGCGCACAACGGCATGGAAGCCGCGGCGGCGCGGGGCCAGGCGGAAGGAACGACCGCCGTCAAACTGGTTGTCTGCCTGGGGAATCCAGGGGCGCAATACGCGCCCAGCCGGCACAACGCCGGATGGATGGTGGCGGACAGGCTGCTGGCTTCGGGCCAGCTGCTCCCGCTGCCGGAGGGGCTCCGCCCCATCCCCAACGGGAAGCTCTGGAACCTCCGCCTCGAAGGCGGAAGGACAGTGCTTGTCCTCAAGCCCACGACCTACATGAACGCCAGCGGCGAGGCGGTCGGCGCGCTCCTCCAGGAGCTCCCTTTATCTCCCCGGGAGATCCTGGCGGTCAGCGACGACCTCGACAGGCCGAACGGCACCCTGCGCCTCAGGGCGAACGGGTCCGCCGGCGGCCACAGGGGCCTTCAGTCCATCATTGAGGCGCTGCAGTCGCAGGATTTCCCGCGGTTGCGGCTCGGTATTGGGAGACCGGGACCCGAGGTGGACCTCTCCATTGTGGAGTATGTCCTCTTGCCTTGGGTTTCCGCCGGCGATTTCGACCGCGAGGCCGTCGTCGCGGACGCCGTGGCCGTCCTCAGGGAGGCGCTTTGCGGCTCCTTCGACAAGGCGCAGGCCATGGCTTCCCGCGTCGGGAAGAAGCCGGCGGACAAAGTCAATGCCAACTCAGGAGAAAACAACCGTGTCCAAGTATGAAGTGGTCTTCATCCTCGACCCCGCGAAGGTCGAGGGCAACGGCGAGGCCTTCGACGCCGAAATCCAGGAGCAGCTCAAGGCCCTGGGCGGCGAAATCAGCCGCGTCAAGTTCTTCGAGAAGCGCACCTTCGCGCGCCCCATGGGCAAGCACAAGGTGGGCCTCTATTGGGACTATGTGGTCACCCTGGATCCCCAGGCGCCCGTGAAGCTCAAGGACAAGTACCGCCTGAACAGCACCGTCATCCGCCTGGCGGTCTTCACCTACGAGGACGGGCAGGACGACGAGGTCTTCAAGCCGCGCGACGCCAGCATCTTCGGCGAGGAGTCCTTCCAGGACGAATACGACAACGAGAACTACCGCTACCGCTCCAACCGCAACAACAAGTAGCAGGGCGTTTCCGGCACGTCCGCATCGGAGAAGAGAAGCATGGCATCTGTGAACAAGGTCATCCTCATCGGCAACCTCACCCGCGAACCGGAGATCCGGCAGACGCAGGCCGGCGGCCTGGCGGCCTCGTTCTCCCTGGCCATCAACCGCAGGTCCACGACCTCCTCCGGAGAGATCCGCGAGGAGACCACGTTCGTGGACGGCACCGCCTTCAACCGCCTGGCCGAAGTCGTGCGCGACTTCGTCCACAAGGGCGATCCCCTCTTCGTCGAGGGGCGTCTGCACCAGGACACCTGGGACGACAAGCAGACGGGGCAGAAGCGCAGCCGTCTTGTGGTCTACGTGGACAACCTGCAGCTGCTGACGCGTCGCAGCGACGGCCAGCAGCAGGGCGGCGGCTACAGCCAGCAGGGCGGCTACGGGCCGCAGCAGGGCTATGCTCCGCAGCAGGGCGGCTACGGCCAGCAGGGCTATGGCCAGCAGGGCGGCTACCGCGCGACCTACCAGTCCGTGCCGCCGCAGGCGCCGCGCTACCAGCAGCCTCCTGCGCCGCAGCAGCCCATGCCCTCCTTCCAGGCGCCGCCTCCGCCGCAGCCCCCTGCGCCGCCGGCAGCCCCCGCCTCCGATGACGTCCCTGTGGACGACGTGCCCTTCTGACACCGTCCGGGTGCACAAATTCAACCTCTAAAGACTGTAAGGATAGAAGCTCATGAAGACCTCCAAACCCCGTCCGCGCCGCAAATCTCAGCGCGCCAAGACCTGCCGCCTGTGCGAAAACCGCATCTTCAACATTGACTTCAAGGATGTCGACCTGCTGCGCCGCTACCAGACCGACGGTGGCCGCATCCTGGGCCGCCGCATCACCGGCAACTGCGCCAAGCACCAGAAGCTGCTGGCGGCCGCCGTCAAGCGCGCCCGCGTCCTGGGCCTCGTCCTCTAATCCACCGATTCACCGAAGCAAGGAAATACCACCATGTCTAAAGAACTGATTCTCATGGAAGATGTGGCCGACCTGGGCAAGATCGGTGATGTCGTCAAGGTTGCGGACGGCTACGCCCGCAACTATCTTCTGCCCCGTCATCTGGCGCAGCCTGTGAGCAAGGGCGCCCTCCGCCAGGTCGAGGCCCGCAAGCTGAAGCTGGCCGCCGAGGCCGCCGCCCGCATCGAGGTCGCCAAGACGCTCGCCGCCAAGATCGAGGGCCTCGCCCTTGAGATCCCGATGGCCGTCGGCGAGAACGACAAGCTCTTCGGTTCCGTCAGCGCCCAGGTGCTGGCCGACGAGCTCAAGGCCAAGGGGCTTGAGATCGACAAGAGTGTCATCGCCCTTGAGGACAACATCCGCGAGGTGGGCGACTTCGAGGTGCCCGTCAAGGTCCATCCCGAGGTGAAGGCCGTCCTGAAGGTCAAGGTCGTCAAGAAGGCCGAATAGCCCACGCCTTTCGGAAAACCGAATTGCGACAAAGGCGCCAGAGCCATGCCCCGGCGCCTTTTTGCGTGCTAAATTATGCCATGGTTCCATGGCAAAAGGACCCTCCCTTGCATCCCTGCCGCTTACATCATCAACACACGAGGTGACCCATGAAGAGGAATTTTCTGTTTGCATTGGCCCTGACGGCGCTTCTCTGCGGTTGCCGCACCTACGCGAGGCCGTCCGCCGACGGGGCGCGGGATTCCGGCACGACCTTCGCCAAGGACGCGATGCAGAAGTATCTGGATTCAGGCCTGATGCCCGGCGCCGTCTGCATCTTCTACGACAACGGCGTCCAGGAGACGGCCTGCATAGGCTACGCCGACGTCGCAGCCAAGCGCCCCATCAGCCTGGACAGCGCCTACATGCAGTGCTCCCAGACCAAGGGC
>CACZQQ010000320.1 GCA_902783355.1 uncultured bacterium | reverse complement strand
CTTGGAAAGCGGCGCCAGAACATAGAGTTCCGGATAGTTGCCATGGAGGGCCAGACGGCAGTTGGGGCATTTGCCGCAGGCGCGCCCCTCCGCGTCGGGATCCGCGCAGGCGGCGGTCAGCGCCCATCCCTTGGCGAAGGTCATCAGGCGCTCCGCATGGTCGCCCACGAAGAGGTAGGCCTGGCCGGCGCGACCGCGCGCGCGCGCCTTCTCCAGAGAGGCCGCGATGGCGGGGAAATCGGCTTTCCAGTCATTCAGCTCCATTGGCGCGCCCCTCCAGCTTCGCGGCGACATGGCGCCACACGTCGGCGGCGACCTCCTCGACGGGACGCGCGGCGGCAACCACCGCCACGCGCGACGGATTCCGCCGCGCAATCTCCAGGAAGCCCTGGCGGACGCGCTCCTGGAAGGCGGTCCCCTCGTCCTCGAAGCGGTCGTTGCCTGCGCCGCTTTCCGCCTGGACGCGGTGCAGGCGGCTGAAGCCCTGCCGCGCGTCCAAATCCAGCAGGATGGTCAAGTCGGGCCAGCGGCCGCCCAGCGTGTAGTCGTTCAGCTTGTGGATGAACTCCAAGTCCATGCCGCGGGCATAGCCCTGGTAGGCGGTCGTCGAGTCGGCGAAGCGGTCGCAGAGGACGGCGTGCCCGGCCTCCAGTTCCGGCCAGACGAACTGCCGCAGCAGCTGGGCGCGGCTGGCGGCGAAGAGCATCAGCTCGGCCTCGGGCGCCATCCGCTCGTCGCGGAACTGCATGACGATGTCGCGGAGGGTCTCGCCGAGGCGCGTGCCGCCGGGCTCCCGCGTGCAGACCACCGTGAGCCCCTGCGCCTCCAGACGCTCCTTCAACAGGCGTATCTGGGTGGACTTGCCGGCCTTGTCCACGCCCTCGAATGTAATGAAGACACCTTTGCTGTCCATAGGCATGAGTCACTCCTGCTTGTCGGCGCCCTCCCCCTGCCACCAGCACTGCGCGGCGGCGGGATGCCCCATCGCCGACAGAATCTGGCCGAGATGGCCGAAGATCTCGTCGACGTCGCCCGCCTCCCATTCCTCCTGCGTCAGGTTGGCCAGTGAGGCGAGGATGGCCTGATAGGCCTCCTGGAAGCGCCCCTGGCGGAAATGGACCCAGGCCAGGCTGTCCAGATAGGCGACGGACTGCGGCTCAGCCTCCAGAGCCTTCTCGATGAGGGCCTGGGCGCGCGGCAGGTCGCGGTTCAAGTCGGCCAATGTGTAGCCGAGGGCGTTGGAGAGCGAGGCGGAGTTGGGACAGTGCTCCAGGCCGCGCTCCATCAGGCGGATGGCGCGCTCATGCTCCCCCGCGCTTTCGGCGGTCAGGCTGTAGACGCTGTAGAAGCGCTCGACCTCCTCCGCGGAATGGCTGTCGGCCCACCCCGGCTCCAGACGTTCGAAGAAGGGGAGCGCCTCCGCCCCGCGCCCCACCTGGGAGAGAAGAAGCGCGGTGCGGTACTGCTCCGGCTCGCCCATGCCGACAAGCGGAATGGCCAGGGCGGCCTCCGCCGCCTCGCAATAGCGCCCCATGTCGACATGCAGAGAGCAAATCATCTTGGCGTTTTCAAGACGCTCCTTCGGTTCAAGGCGCTGCCGCCACTCCAGATAGCGCACGAGCGCCTTGCCGCAGACCTGGCCCAGGGGCGTGGTCTCCCCAAGCCCCCTGGCCCCCCTCACCATCGCGGCAAGGCAGCGTTCCCAGAACTTGTCGGAGAGCTCCATGTCCAGCGCCATGTCGACGACGCGTTCGAGGATGAAGGGGTTCTGGTCGTTCTCGGCCACACGCAGACGCATGTGCATCATCCGCTCATTCTCGGCCTCGTCCAGCCTGTCCCTCCACGCCAGCAGGAACTGCCGCAGAAAGGCATCCGTCATCTCTGGATAGCCAAGGACCCCCAAGTTGCTGTAGAGGCCGGAGAGGAGGTCGGCCTGGCTGTAGGTCCGCGTGTCCGCCACCATGTCGGCGGCCACCTCGGCGGCGGCCGTCTTCTCGTCCAGCCGCAGGAGGGCCTGTATCCGCATGACGCGCACCACATGGTCACGCGCCAGCTCCGGTTCATCCTCAAGGCGGCGAAGGAGGGCGCGGAGACTCTCCAGGTCGTCCCTGTCCATATAGGACTGCCCCAGAAGCGAAAAGGCCAGATTCCTGTACTTCCCCGGCTCGTCCAGGCAGGCCTTCAGAAGCGCGACGCCCTCCTCTGCCGCATCGCTCTCCAACGAGATGATCGCAAGGCAGATCCGCTGGGCGGCGGAAGGCGGACGCCCTTCCAGGATCTGGCGCATTCGCGGATAATAGACTTCCTTTGAAAGCGCGGTGTCCGGCTCGTCCAGGAGGGCGGCGGCGTGCCTGAAGGCCATCAGGGGATCGTCCACGCCCGCCATCGCCTGGAGGTACTTGTCCATGACGGCGGCGGGGTCGCCTCCGTCCGCCGTCTCGGAATGCTCCTCCAGGTAGATGCCTGCGGCATAGGCGGCATAGGCGGCGGCGCGGGCGCGGCCCGCCTCGTCCAGCTCAAGCGGGCGGCCCGTGTCCACCGCCGCCCGCAGCAGGAGCGCCCCGCAGACCAGGATGGCTATTAAATGGCGCATAATTGGG
>CACZQQ010000319.1 GCA_902783355.1 uncultured bacterium | reverse complement strand
GGCGAACTTCAACATCCTGCTGTCGATCGGCGCGGGCACGGGGTTGCTCTTCATGGTGCGCTGGTTCTGGTGGCGCATCAACGCGGCGGCGGAACTCACCGCCATGGTCTCCTCCTTCCTCTTCTCCGTCTACTTCAACATCGTCCACCCGAAGCTCTTCCCCGGCTGCCCGCTCTCCGGAAGCATGAACATGATCCTCTCGGTCGCGCTGACGACCCTCTGCTGGGTGCTGGCCGCCCTGCTCGGCCCCAAGACCGACGAGAAGACGCTCTTCGCCTTCGTCAGGAAGCTCAACCCGTCGGGCGCCGGCTGGAAGGCGGTCCGCGAGCGCGCGGCCGCGCAGGGCGTCAGTCTGGAGAACCCGTCGGCGCCTGCGAGCAAGGTCGGCGCGGGCATCCTCATCAGCGTCACCGCCTGCGCCTTCGTCTATGCGCTGCTCATCGGCACGGGCGACGCCCTCTTCGGCCGCTGGACGCGCTGCGCCTGCCAGGCGGCCGTCGTCATCCTTTCCGGCTGGGCGACCGCCGCCCTCTGGAAGCGCGTCCGCTGAAATTCCCTTTTGCTTGTTCCGCAAACGCAACCCACCCATACACAAGGAGTCCCTCCATGAAAAGAGCCTTCACGCTGATTGAACTTCTGACGGTCATCGCCATCATCGCCATCCTGGCCGGCATGCTGCTGCCCGCCTTGGGCCGTGCCCGCGAGAGCGCCCGCCAGTCCGAATGCCTCAACAACCTGCGCGGCATGGGCCAGGCCGCCATCGCCTACGCCGGCGACTGGAAGGAGCGCCTCCCCGGCGTGAACAGCGACGTCCTGCCCGGCATTGACGACGAGCACACCAAGGCCAACTACGAGCCCGTCTTCGAGGCGGTCTTCGGCCGCTTCTGCAAGAACTACATGGGCGGCGACGAGCGCGTCCTCTGCTGCCCCAACGGCGATCCGCGCCATGAAGACTTCTCGCCCACCAACTACAGCATGAACGTGGGCTCCTGCGGCCGCAAGCTGACCAAGATTGCGCGCCCCACCACCTTCCCCGTCTATCAGGACGGCTTCGGCGAAGGCATCAAGTCTGTCTGCAAGGCCTGGGACTACTGCCTGATCCCCAACGACCAGGCCATGCAGTGCAACAACATGGCCTTCAAAGTCGGCGCGGCCCAGCTGGGCGTCGCCGACCATGTCGAGACCCACGGCGCCAACCACAAGGGCACCATCGACTTCGTCTTCGCCGACGGCCACACCGGCAAGGTGCGGTGGCAGGATTCCGGCTACAAGATCTCGGACACCGAGAGCTACTATGACATCTCGCAGGTCTGCTACAACATCGACGGCAGCTACTAATTAATATTGTACTGTACGCCACGGCGCGGGCGGCTGGCCACCCGCGCCGGCTCGTGTCTTCCCATGCGTCCGGATTTGAAGGAGTTGCTGCTGCGCGACGACGGCAGCGGCACGTTATTGTACATGCGCCTCTACAAGGGGATGCGCGAGGCCTTCTCGCGCGGTCTCCTACAGCCAGGCGAGCGCCTTCCCACGGACATGGAGATGGCCCGCGAGCTGGGCGTCAACCACCTGACCCTCAAGAAGACGCTGTGCCGTCTGGCGAAGGAGGGCTTTCTGACGCGTCAGCGCGGCCGCGGCACCGCCGTGGCCGCCGTCTTGCCGGCGGCGGCGCCCTTCCAGGCCGGAAGCCGCGTGACCGTCCTGCTGGACGCCGTGAGCGAGGCGACGCTGCGCTCCGACACCTTCGTCAGCATCTGCAAGGGCGTCAACGCATTGGGGATGACCATCGAACTGGTCTCCTCCCATGACGACCGCCGCGAGCAGTTCCGCCAGATCACGGAGCTCTTCTCGACCGCCGATTCGGGCGGCTGCATCGTCTGGCCCATCATGGACATGCGGCAGCTGGAGCAGCTGGCGGCCGCCCGCCCGCAGGGCTATCCCCTCGTCTTCATCAACTACCGCCCCGAACTGGACATCGGCGGCATCGACTTCTCCGGCTACGACGACTTCGGCGCGGGCCGCCTCCTGGGCGAGCATCTCCTCTCGCAGGGCTACGAGGAGGTCCTCGTCCTCCACAACGAAAAGACGAAGCACAAGGGGACGAACGTGAACCGCCTCGCAGGCATCACCTCCGGCTGGGGCAACCGCGAGCCGCGCGTCTTCACGGGCTTCACTCCGGACGACGTAGGCCCCGTCCAGAACGCCCTGCGGCGCCGAACCGCCTCCGACGGCAAGGCCGCCGCCGTCTTCATCTCCGACACGGACTATCTCGCTTGCAAGGGCTTCCTCAACGGCGGCGCCTGGACACCATTCGTATTCTTCACCAGCGTCAGGCCCGACTGCGGCGGCATCCTCCTCTCCAGCTTCCAGATGGGGACCAACGCCGTCCGCATCCTGGAGGCGCGCCGCAAGGGCGACGCCGCCTTCTCCATCACGCGCCGCGTACAGGGCGTGCTGGTGTAGAGGCCAAGTCCCGCTCGTCTCACAACTCCCATCCCCTGCCGCTTCAGCAAAAGGCCCCCAGCGAAGTGCTTTGGCGGGGAAGCCTTGGGACACATGGGACACATGGGACACATGGGACACATGGGACACATGGGACATGGGACATGTGGGACAATGGCTTGGGGACCGTCATTTCTATTGTAAGTCTTGAAAATTTGACTATATCATATATATTATCTCAAAGTTTCCATTGAGCAAGCGGAGCAATTGCATGGCAAGACAACGCATTCAAAACATTAGCAG
>CACZQQ010000318.1 GCA_902783355.1 uncultured bacterium | reverse complement strand
CCCCCCCAGCAGTTCCGCCACCGTGTAGGGGGCGCCCTTGACGGGAACGACCTGGTCCCCGCGCAGTTCCGGATAGACGGTCAGGCGGCACTCCGCCGGCGAGGGCAGGGCGGCGGGATCCGCGGGCAGGGGGCGCGCGCCGGCGCGCAGCGGCCGCGCGAAGAAGTCGTTGAAGGAGCGGAAGCCGCCTTCGGGCACGATGAAATCCGCCATGTCGATGCCCAGCTGGCGGATGGTGGGGTCTATCTTCTTGCGGGAGAGCCCGCTGTCAAGATAGACGCCCATGAGGCGCGAAAAGGCGCCGCAGCCGAAGAGCGGCCAGCGCAGCATGCCGCGCAGGGGCGACAGATAGGCGAATCTGAGCCACTTGTCCCCCAGGACGGTCTCATGGCGGAGCCTTCCCGTGGCGCGGTCGTAGAATTGGGGCGTCTCGTCGTTTGGCATAAGTACCGTACTATATTGCGTTGACGGCGCCGAAGCGGATGTTGCGCGGCGTCTTCATCTGGTCGAATTGGATCTGGTAGCAGTTGTCGCGCAGGTTGACGGCGAGGACGAGGCCCTCGCCGAAGACGGCGTGCCTGACGCGGCAGCCGGGGGAGAGCAGGTCGGAGATGGCCTGCAGGCGGCGCTCGTCCGCCTCGATGTAGCGCCGCGTCTTCTCCAGCAGTTCCGCGGGGAGGGGCGCGGCGTATTCGAGATTCTCCTCGCCGGCGTCGAAGATGAAGCGGGAGGGATACTTGACGAGGTTGTCGTTGTCGATGCCCTCCGCGTCGCTCAGGTAGAGGCGCTCGCGGGCGCGCGTCATGGCGACGTAGGCAAGGCGCCTCTCCTCGTCCATCGCCTCCGGCGTGTCGCATTTGCGGCTGGGGAAGACGCCCTCGGAGAGCCCGCAGACGAAGACGACGGGGAACTCGAGCCCCTTGGCGGTGTGGACGGTCATGAGCTTGACCGCCTCGCGCCGGGCGTCCCTGTCGAGGTTGCTCATGAGGGCGGCGTTGTCGAGGAACTCCTCCATGGTGGCGTCGGCGTCCGCCGCGGCGGCCTGGCCGACGGCGCGCTTGAGCTCGGCGAGGTTGTCGAGGCGGTTCTGGTTGGCCTCCTTGCGGAGGGCGGCCTCGTAGCCTGTCAGGTCCAGGAGGCGCTGGAGCTGCTGGTCGAGGCGCGGCGGCTCGCGCAGCTCGCGCAGGGCGCGGAGCCGGCGGATGGCGTCAACGTAGGCATGGGCGCCTGTGCCGTGCCAGAGGGGCGTCTCCAGCGTGTCGTTCATCTGCTGGAAGAGGGTCTTGCCGGCGGCGCGGGCGGCCTCCGCGAGCGCCTCCAGCTTCTTCTTGCCGATGCGGCGCGGCGGCGCGTTGACGGTGCGCAGGAAGGCCAGGTCGTCTCCCGCCGTGACCATGCGCATGTAGCAGAGCACGTCCTTGATCTCCATGCGCGCATAGAACTCCACGCCGGAATAGATGCGGTAGGGGATCTTGGCGCGGATGAGATGCTCTTCCAGGAGACGGCTCTGGTAGTGGGCGCGGTAGAGGATGGCGATTTCGGAAGGCCTGCGCGGCTTCTCCTCGAACTCGTCGGAGCAGAGGCGGCGGATGGTCTCGGCGATCCACGCCGCCTCCTTGGCGCCGTCGCCCGCGTGGAAGAAGAAGGGCTTGGGGCCGCCTGCGCGCTGCGGCACAAGCTCCTTGGGGAAGCGCTGCGCGTTCCGGCTGATGAGCGTGTTGGAGGCCTTCAGGATGGCCGCAGTGGAGCGGTAGTTCTCTTTGAGGACGATGGTCTTGCAGCCGGGGAAGTCCTTGGGGAAGTTCAGAAAGAGCCTGAGGTGGGCGCCGCGCCATGTGTAGATGGTCTGGTCGGGGTCGCCGACGATGAAGAGGTTGCCGTGGAGCCCGGCCAGCGTCCTGGCGATGTTGTATTGGCGGAGGCTCACGTCCTGGAACTCGTCCACCATCACGTATTCCATGCGCTCCTGCCACTTCTCGCGGACCTCCTCGAAGTTGTCGAGCAGGTAGGCGGCGAAGTTGATGAGGTCGTTGAAGTCGAGGCCGTAGCAGAGCTTCTGCTCATAGAGGTAGCGCAGGAAGATCTGGTCGTTGCGGCGCGTGGCCTCCTCCGCCTGGCGGCGCAGCTGCTCGTTGTCCAGGAGGTGGAAATGGGCGATGTAGTCCGTGGCGGTGAACTTGCGCGCCTCCAGCACTTCGTCGATGGCCTGCTGGATGGTGAAGTCGCGGGAGGTCAGCCGCATCTCCTCGAAGATGCGCTGGAGGATCTTCCGCTGGTCCTCCACATCCAGGATGATGAAGTTCTTCGGATAGCTCAGGCGGCTGATGTCCTCCTTGAGCAGTTGCACGCAGAAGGCGTGGAAGGTGCCGATGAGGCCAAGGTCGAGGTCGCCGACGCGCGCCCGCACGCGCGCCTTCATCTCGTTGGCCGCGCGGTTTGTGAAGGTCGCGCACAGGATGTTCTTCGGGGATATGCCAATATCTTGGACCAGATGGATATAGCGTTCCGTCAGCGTCTGGGTCTTGCCCGTGCCGGCCCCTGCCACCACGCGCACGGCCCCCTCGGTGGCGGCGATGGCCTCAAGTTGTTGCGGGTTCATCGGCATGGCGTCAATGCGGCAAACGCAAAAGGCGGCGGACCTCATGGGAGGAGCGCCGCCTGTTTTCAGGAAGGCATTGCCAAGGCGCAGGCTTTATTCGGCCGCAGGGGTCTCGGGCGCGGCGGCGGGAGCCGTTTCGGCGGCCGCAGGGGCGGCCTCGACCTGGACGGCCGCCGGCTGCGCCGCCGTCAGGGTCTGGCCGATGGACTTGCGCTCGCGCTGACGGCCCAGCAGGGTGGCGGTCATCAGGGTGGAGACCAGGAAGATGATGGCCAGCGTGACCGTGATCTTCACGAGGGCCGTCGGCGCGGAGGCACCGAACATGGCCTCGGAGACGCCGCCGCTGATGGAGCCGATGCCGCCGGCGCTCTTGGGGTTCTGAAGCAGAATGACGATGGTCAGCAGGATGGCGGTGACGACGGAGACGATGGAAAGGAAGGTAATCATAGCGGCCTGTTGGAAAAGGGGTTCAATTGAGTAGTCAAGCGTCATAATATAAATGCGTGTCGCGGCTTTGCCAATCGTACCTTATATTATGTCCAATCACCGTCAAACCCGTCTCGGGAGAGGAGAACCATGAATTTCAGCATCTACGAAGTCATCATGCTGACCTGCTTCGGCATCAGCTGGCCCTTTGCCATCGTCAAGACCATCCGCGCCAAGAACCCCGCCGGCAAGAGCTACCTCTTTGCGGTCCTGATCATCATCGGCTACATCGCGGGATGCCTGCACAAGCTGATCTACCGCTGGGACTGGGTCTTCTATCTGTACCTGACACTGCTTGTACTGGTCTCGACGGATACGCTTCTGTGCCTCTACTATGCCAGAAGGCTGAAGAAACAGCAAGGGAAATAGCCAGCGGCTTTTCGCATTCTGCGCCGCCAGCGGCGCCCGGCGGCTTTTCGCCGCTGGCGCCCAACTCCCTTCAAATAAGCACTATTGCAGGGGGGCGCAGGGCGAGAAGCGCTGCGGCGCCGAAAGGCGCAGATTCGGGCGCCAAAGTGGCGCCCTCTCAGGTTGGCGCGCGGCAAGCTATTCTACCAGCGAGATAGTGATTGGCTCGCAGTCGTTGATGGCGCGGAAGGGGACGACCTCCAGCGTCTTATTCTGCTTGAAGCTCTCCTGCGTGACCGTCACGCGCAACTCGATGCCTGCGGGATGGCGGATCTTCTCCACCTGGACGCCCGCCGGCGCGCGGAACTCCAGATGCGCGAAGAGGTCGTCCCAGTCATGGTGTTCACGGACGAACTTGAGGGGGACGGCGTTCTTCTGCCGCAGGGTGCGCGGCTTCATCATGTCCTTGGAATCGAGCCTTTCCTCCTCCTGCAGGCCGGGGACGACGCCGTAGGCGAAGCGCGCGGTCAGCGTCTTCTGCTCCGCCAGCGCGGCCGCCGAGATGGTCCATTTGTCAGGCGTGAAGACGACGGCTTCGCCGACTTGCACATCTATCTCCAGCGTAAGGCATTTTGCGCTGGCCGGCTCCAGGACGGGGATGTGTATTTCCTGCTTGAACTTGCGCGAATAGGGGAGGGGGGCCTTGGGGGTCACCTTCAGCGTCCAGTTGCCGTCGCCGTTGTCGGTGAAGGCATAGGCCAGATGGGGGCCTTCCTCAGGGGCGGCCAGCACGGGCGGCTTCGCCAGCCCCTCGGCCGCCTTCAGATGGAAGACCACCTCCCAGTCGGTCGTCGGCACCTTCTGCATGGAGAGCGTGACCTCCCGTTCGGGCGTCACCGTCGCCACCTGCTTGCGTTCGCCCGCGAACTGCGCGCGCATGGGCGCCTGGCTCAATGAGCGGACGATGAAATAGCGCGCGAAGCGCTTGAACTCCAGTTCGGGGCCGTGCATGTCGAAGGCGACTTCCAGCGCGGCGCCCGGCGGGATGACGCTCTGCGTGAAGGGCTGCGAGAGGCGCAGGCAGGGACATGTGCCTTCCACCGCCAGGATGGTCTGGTCATCCGCGCTGTTGTTGACGATCTTGAAGGAGCCGTGGCGGACTTCATCCTCGTACATGTCGCCGAGCGGCATGTAGGGCAGGTCGGCCCCGTAGTCCAACGTGAGGGCGGCGGCGGGCTTGGAGGCTTCGGCGGCAGGCACGGGCGCAGAAGTGGCAGGCGCCGCGGGCTTCTTGCCGCATCCCGCCAGAAGCAGTGCCGCCAGAAGAATGGAGGAGAGGCGTTTCATGGTCTACTTCTTCAGCCAGCCTGCGCCGTCGGCGGCATCCGGTCCGACGTAGTGGTCCTTGTCCCACTTCCAGAATTCGGCCGCGCCTTCCTGGTAGCCGCGGAAGAGGAACTGGCCGGCGGGGAGGGGCTCCGGCGCCGTTTCAAAGCCGTCCAGTTCGACGATGGCCGCGGCAGTGCCGACGGCCGCCTTCGTCACCCAGGCGAAGAAGGCCTGTCCGGGCTTCAGGTCGGCCCAGTCGGTCACCTGGACGGGCTGGGCGGCACCGTCGGGGTAGGTGTAGACCAGCAGGCCGTTCTTGACGGCGGTGTCGCCCTTCGGCAGGAGGTTGGCGGGCGTGGCGAAGCAGCGCCACCCCTTGACGGCGTCGTCGGAATCGCCTTCCTCGAACCTGTCTTCGTCGTCCAGGCCGATCTTGAAGCCGCCGTCGACGGTTTCAGGCAGTTCCACGAAGTCACCCCTGCGGCCGTAGCCGACGATGGCGACCGCCCCGTCTTCGGTGTGGTAGGCGTAGAAGTCTTCCTTGCCTTCGGGAAT
>CACZQQ010000317.1 GCA_902783355.1 uncultured bacterium | reverse complement strand
GACTGCCAGAAGGACGGGGTGCTCTGGGAGAGGTACAACCAGTGGCGGCGCGACAACATCACCGCCCTCGTACGCCGCGTGCGCCACGCCATCCGCAGGAGCCGACGGCCGCGGACGTCCCTCTCCGTCGCGGTCTACGGCCTCTGGGCAGGCGCCCGCACAAGCGTCGCCCAGGACACCGCCGCCTGGATCGACGCGGGCCTCGTCGACTTCATCTGCCCCATGAACTACAGCGCCGACGCCATGGACGCCGACTACTGGCTGCGCCTGCAGGTGCGCGACGTCGCGGGCCGCGTCCCCATCTACACGGGGCTGGCGGCCTACCAGTGCAAGGACGCCGCCGCGCTGGCCGGCCAGATCCGCGATGCACGCCGCTACGGCGCCGACGGCTTCGTCCTCTTCCAGTACCGGCCGCCCCTGTCGGACAAGTGGCTGCCGGAACTGCATCGGTCGGCGGTGCCCGGCTGGTCGCCGCCCCCCTACGCCCATCAGCTCAAGGGCGTCACCTGCCAGTGGCGGCGCTTCGCCGCCCGCGACAATCTTGTGCGCCCCTGGTATCAGATGTCAGGAGATGTCCTTGAATGTCAGGTGACGGTTCCACGGGAGCTGCTGGGGGCAGGGCGCGTGAGATGCACGGTCATGCTGGACGGGCGGCCTTGGGGGGAGCCTGACATCAGCGAACGGAGCGCCCCCGGCCGATACGTCTTCGCCTTCACGGCCGACGACGCCGGCGTCTACCGCCTCCGCCTTGAATGGACGGGGCGCGACGGCAGGCCCTGCGCCTGGCAGTCCACCACCGCGCGCGTCCATCTCCTTCCCGGCGACCTGCTTGGCTTCTATCTTGGCAAATGGTTCCTGCCGAACCAGACGCTCTTCTAGTCTTTCTTTTCTTCGCAACAACCTCATCCACAGGAGACTTACCATGAGCAACAACGAATCCTACACCATCCAGCGTTGCGACAAGGCTCCCGCCGCCGTCCCCTCCCTGGCGGACCCCGCGTGGGCGAAGGCCGACGTGGCCGAATTGAAGTGGAGCGCGGACAAGAGCAGGGGCGTCCTGCCGAAGGTCTGCTGCCGCCTGCTCCATGACGGCGCCAACATCTACGGCCTCTACCAGGTCAGGGACGCCAGCCGCCGCGCCTGCCAGACCGAATACAACTCCATGGTCTGCCTTGACTCCTGCGTCGAATTCTTCTTCGAGCCGGCCCCCTCCACCTTCGCCGGCTACTTCAACCTGGAGATGAACGCCATCGGCACCCATCTCATGTATTACATCCGCGACTACGAGCGCACCGAGGACGGCTACAAGGACTTCACCCCGCTGCCGCCTGAGGACGGCCTCAAGGTGACGACCCTGACCTCCCTGCAAGGCCATGGCCCCATCGACCCCGAGGAGTTCGGCGAAAAGGAGTGGTTCGAGTTCTTCCAGATTCCTGTCGCCGTCCTGGAGAAGCACCACGGCCCCATCGGGAAGCTGGACGGGCAGGTTTGGCGCGGCAACTTCTACAAGTGCGGCGACGAGCTCAAGGAGCCCCACTGGCTTGGCTGGCGTGCCGTGTCCCCCCTGAATTTCCATCTGCCGCCCTGCTTCGGCGAGTTCCGCTTCGCGTGACGCGATTCCTGCGTTATCTTAAGCGGGTTTACGTTCCTTCCCCAACAAACCATTGAGCATCTCCCTTTACGACGATGACAGAACTTGAGCAGAAATTGCAGGACACCTACGAAGAGGTGAAGCAGGCGTCGGCCGCCGTCACGGACGAGGCCGGACTGGAGGCGTTGCGCCTTAAGTACTTGAGCCGCAAAGGGATACTGCCTGCACTCATGGCGGAGTTGGGGAAGGTGGCGCCGGAAGAGCGTCCTGCCGTCGGCAAGACCCTCAATTTGGTCAAGAACCAGATTGCGGAGGCCTTTTCGGCGGCGGCCGAGCGTTTGGCGCAGAAGGAACAGGCGGCGAAGGCCCTTGACGTGACGCTGCCGGGGCGCCTCCGCGCCGAGGGGCACCAGCATCCCATCACCCAGGTGATGGAGGAGACCGTCGAGATCTTCCGCCGCATGGGCTTTGTCGTGGCCGACGGGCCGGACCTGGAGGATGTGTGGCACAACTTCGACGCGCTGAACGCGCCGCAGGACCATCCCTCCCGCGCGCCCTCCGACACCTTCTACTTCGACCTGGAGCACAACGACTATCTGGCGCCCGGCACGATGATCCTGCGGACGCAGACCTCGCCCGTGCAGATCCGCGCCATGGAGGGCCGCCAGCCGCCCGTGCGCATCGTCTGCCCCGGCCGCTGCTACCGCCGCGACACGCCCGACGCCACCCACGGCATGAGCTTCCACCAGATCGAAGGCCTCTATGTGGACAAGCAGGTCTCGCTGGCGGACCTCAAGGGGACGCTGGCCGCCTTCGCCCGCGAGATGTTCGGCCCGCAGGTCAAGATCCGCTTCCGGCCGCACTTCTTCCCCTTCACCGAGCCCAGCGTGGAGTGGGGCGCCTCCTGCCCCGCCTGCGGCGGCAAGGGCTGCCGCGTCTGCAAGGGCTCCGGCTGGCTGGAGATTTCGGGCGCCGGCATGGTGAACCCCAACGTGCTGAAGAACGTCGGCTACGATCCGGAGAAGGTCTCCGGCTACGCCTTCGGCATGGGCATCGAGCGCATCGCCATGATCAAATATGGCATCAACGACCTGCGCCTCCTCTATGAAAACGACCTCCGCTTCCTGAAGCAGTTCTGACTTCGCGGCTGCTGGTGAAAGACTGACAGGCATCGGCTTGCAAGGCCTTCGCCGGGTTCAGCAGATGCGGGCGCCAAAGTGGCGCCCTCTCAGGTTGGCGCGCAAGGAAGAGCTACGCTCGTGCAAGGAGGCAATTTCGGGGCGGCTTGGGGTGCGTGGCGAAAAGCCATGGCTGGCAGCGGGCAGTCTGTTTTCACGCCAGACAGTCCTATGATATAGCCAGACAAAGCCGTCTGCCGCCGCCGACGGCGGAACTTTTGACATCTTCTGTTAAGTAAAACATATATTTGTTTTTGGACTTGAAAAATCCAGATTATTGCTTATAATAAGGCAGACTTCCACCTGTTCCACCTGCCTGTTAAGTCAAAGTTATGCGCAACACTCTTTTCACGGCGTTGCTGGCGGCCTGCATGCTGGCGTGCGGTGTGGCCTTGAAGGCGGAGGAGACCGTCTTCTCCTCGACCATCGACTTCCTTGACTACTGCTTCGATCCAGTGGTCAAGGGGCGGCGCGGCACGGAGCCGATGCCGCTGGAGGAGTACGACGCCATCCTGAAGGAGGTTGCCGCGTCGGGCGTCAAGAAGCTCTATCTGCGCGTCAACGTGCGGGGCGTGACGCTCTATCCGAGCAAGGTCGTCCCCATGTACGGCGAGGAGCACCGCCGCCACTTCAACGATGTGTCCGCCGGCGCGGCCGCCGCCCTCGCCGCCCCGCGTGACGGCGAAGTCCGCCAGGTCAAGGCCGCCGAAATCCGTGAACTGACAAAATAGCCTGCAACCATGGTCTCTGATTCGATTGACAACACGCCCAAGGCGCCCGCG